>JANONM010000157.1:0-4244 GCA_031420855.1 Hyphomicrobiales bacterium | reverse complement strand
ATTGTTGTGCATGGCTTCCTGTTCAACAGGGGTGAGAAGATGTCCAAGTCGATCGGCAATATCGTTTCACCGCAGGATTTGGTGGAGCGCTTTGGGGTTGATCCCGTGCGCTATTATTTCATGCGTGAAGTGCCTTATGGGCAGGATGGCAGTTATAGTCACGAGGCTATTATTGCGCGGATGAATGCGGAGTTGGCCAATGATCTGGGCAATCTGGCGCAACGGTCACTGTCCATGGTCAATAAAAATTGTGGCGCGAAAGTTCCGACTTGTGGTGAATTATCGATTGCTGACAAAGAGATGCTGGCGGCGGCTGATGCATTGCTGGAGGAATGCCGCAAGCAGCACGGCGATTTTGCCATCAGCAAGTCGATGGATGCCATCTGGAAAGTCGTGGCTGAAGCCAACCGCTATTTTGCCGGACAAGAACCCTGGGCCTTGAAGAAGACTGATCCGGCCCGCATGGAGACCGTGCTCTATGTCACAGCCGAAGTATTACGAATGGTTGGCATTCTGATACAGCCCTATGTGCCGCAATCGGCCGCAAAACTTCTCGATTTGCTGAATGTGAAAAAGCGCGGCTTTGTCAACATCACAGAGCGATTGGTTCCGGGAACGGAGCTTCCGGTGCCAGTGGCGATTTTTCCGCGTTACATCTCTGAAGAAGCCAAATCCTGATGCCGAACTTGATCGTCGATAGCCATTGTCACCTCGACTATGATGGCCTGCAAGAGCAGCTGCCTGCCGTGCTTGAGCGTTGTGCGGCGGCTGGCGTGGGATTGGTGTTGTCGATTTCGTCGCTCGTAAAAAACCGGGCGCGATTGCTGGCGATTGCCGAGGCCCATGACAATGTGTTTTGCACCATCGGCACCCATCCGCATCACGCCCATGAAGAATTGGATATCAGCGTTGATGATCTGGTGGCCATGACGCAACATCCGAAAGTGGTGGGCATCGGCGAGGCAGGCCTCGACTATCACTATGACCTGAGCCCGCGCGACGCCCAGATGCAGGGGTTTCGCAATCACATTGCAGCGGCGCGATTAACAGGCTTGCCCCTTGTCATTCATACCCGTGAGGCTGAAGACGATACGGCGCGGGTTTTGGAAGAGGAAATGGTGAAGGGGCGCTTCAAGGCGGTTTTGCACTGTTTCACTTCCCAACAATGGTTGGCGACACGCGGTGTCGAACTTGGCCTTTATGTTGCGTTCTCCGGCATCTTGACCTACAAGACCGCGCAGAATTTGCGCGATACTGCACAGGTTTTGCCTGAGGACCGATTGCTTGTTGAAACCGATGCGCCATATCTCGCACCCCTGCCGCACCGGGGCAAAGGCAATGAACCCAGCTTTGTGACCCATACACTTGAGGTCTTGGCAGCAACGCGTGGCGTGTCACGCGATCACATGGCAGCGGCAACCAGTGCGAATTTCTTCAGGCTGTTCAGCAAAGTGCCTGTGCCCGCGAGTTTTGCATCATGATGAAGCGGCAACTCACCATATTGGGTTGCGGCTCATCGGGGGGCGTTCCGCGCATCGGCAATGAGTGGGGCGTTTGCGATCCCGGCAATAGCAAAAACCGGCGGCGGCGCTGTTCCGTTTTGCTGGAGCAACAGACGGGCGAGGGCGTCACAACAGTTGTCATCGACACTTCGCCTGATATGCGCGATCAAATGCTTTCGGCTGGTGTGCAAAATCTTGATGGCGTCTGGTATAGCCATGAACATGCCGACCACACCCATGGCATCGACGAATTGCGGACATTTTTTCTAAGGCAAAGGCACCGTATTCCGGTGTGGGCCGACACAACAACAGCGGCCATGCTGAGCACACGCTTTGCTTATTGTGTCATAGCACTGCCGGGAAGCGACTATCCGCCCATCCTTGAAATGCGCGGAATAACTGGCGGCGTTGCCATTGGCACGGCGGGGAAGGGGGGCACAATCGATGCCCTGCCCTTTGAAGTGCAACACGGCAATATCAAGGCGCTTGGATTTCGCATGGGGCACTTGGCTTATACGCCTGACATCAATGATGTGTCTGCTGACAGCATGCAGTATCTGGAAAATCTCGATACCTGGATCGTCGATGCCTTGCGGCCAAGGCCGCATCCCAGCCACTTCAGTTTGTCAGAAACCTTGGCATGGATAGCGCGGCTGAAGCCGAAGCAGGCCATTCTGACAAATATGCATGTGGACATGGACTACGCCACACTTCTGGCGGAACTGCCGCCCAATATTGTGCCGGCCTTTGATGGCATGGTCGTAACATTCTGATCAATTATGGAGAAATTTCATGTGGCATGGCCTTCGTGTTTCAGTTCTTGTGCTTTTGCTTGGTTCCATTGCAGCCAATGCGCAAGCTGTATGCACGCCTGAGAAACTCAAGGCTGAACTTGATGTTTATGCACGGGAGCCATTCGGTGCCCTGGCGTGGCGTAAATTGAATGGCTTGAACAACCCCAACATTGATTCCAACAACTTGTCATCTGACAGTTATGAAGATCGTCAGGCTTGGGAAAAAGTGGCAAAGAAATATGTGCCTGAGATGACCGAGTTTGCCAATATGGGCTACGACTGCCGCGTCACCTACCCCGCAAAGGTTTTGGTTGCCCGTGTTTCGAAACTGGGTGATGCCCACCCTTACATCAAGCAATGGTTCAAGGCGCAGGCGGCAGTAACACAAGCCTGCAGCAACAGCAAAGTTTCGGCAATTGCATTGCCGCAACCGCTCGAAACAACCGGTGAAGCTGTTGCTTTGCAAATCGTTGACCGGGCATATCAAGAAGCCAGTATTGATTTTTATGCCAACAAGCCGCGAGCCGTGGAGAAATTCAGGGCCATTGGCGCGTCAGTATCGCCCCACAAGGCGTCAGCCCGCTACAACGTTGCCAATCTGCTGGCCAACGGCAAGGACGTGGCAGGCGCGCGCAAAGAAGCCAATGCCATTCTGGCCGATGCGTCGCTGGCATCCGTACACCACATCACCAAAGCTTTGCTGGGTTACATCTCCAATCTTGAAGATACGCCTGAAGGCTGGACGGAACTTCTCAACGACACCATTACCACGTTGAACCTGCCTGACAAGGACGTCACAGCAACGGCGGATTCGCAGCGGGCCTATGCCCAGGCGCTCAATGATATTGGTTATGCTGGCGTTGGGGCCAAACAGGATGACTGGTGGGTGACCAACACTTTGCCCGCTGATGCCACGCTTTCAAAAGCACTGGCGGACATAGCCCGCAAGCAACCCATGGCCCTGTGGATGATGGCCGGGCAATCAGTGGATGAACCCAACTCGTTTGCGCCATGGGCTTTGCGGGGTGGCAAATGGCAGGCTTGGGCCGAGTCCTATGTTGCCCGCGCTTTAACTTTGCAGCCTGCCGCCAACCAGATCGCAGCTTTGCCGCGTAGCGTTCTTGAGGCCCTGGCGGCAAAGCCTGATGATGCGGCGCGGGCCAAACTTTGGAGTCTTGCCAAGGCTGCCGGGGACAAAACTTCTGCAAGTTGCGGTGAGGCGGCGGAAACGGCAGCACTCGTCACTTATGTGCGCGAAGCTTCGCGCCTGTCATTTGCTGCCGGAAAGTTTGAAGAGATTTACGCCAACATCAAAGCCTTGCCGCTGCAAAATTCCAGCATCCTGCACGACGTGATTTTACCAGATTTGATGCATGGATTTCTGGTCACCGGGAATGTGGAGGAGGGGCGTCGCTTCCGGGATGCCTTGTTGTCCGACAGCTTCTTTTCCTCATTCAAATCACCGGACCAGGATTATGTGCGCAACAGCTTTGCACCGTTCCTGGCGTTTGTGGCTGAAGACGAAGCAGAGTGGATCAAGTCCCTATCGATCTCCATTGCGAAGCTTGATGCCAGCGTATTGAACTTGCTGCCCGCCAAAAAATTGCGGGAACTCTCCAGCCAATCGATTTTCAACACTGATCAACAAGCGTTGCTGGCGCGCGCGGCTTGGACACGGAATTACGCGCGCGGCATTGCCAATAGTGAGGCCACAACCAAAGACATGCTGTCACGCAATCCGGCACTGGCCAACGCCATGGCAGCCGTCAAGTCGGCGCATCCGAAACTCAGCGACGACCGCGTCTTGCTGTTAACCATTCTGCGCAACCCGCGTTTTGGCATTTTGTTGAACTCGCCGGAATGGTCTGACCCCATTGAAGCCAAGCGCGATGATTTTGCGGCCGTCGATTCCTATGACCACAATGACAAGAATTGGTGGTGCCCGCTG
>JANONM010000156.1:0-3332 GCA_031420855.1 Hyphomicrobiales bacterium | reverse complement strand
GAAGTTCAAACGTGCTGGAGATCAAGCCGTTGTATTCAAGCAGCACTTCTTGTTTTATCACGTTCCGCAGCGGCAAGACCTTGTCACGATAGTGCCGCGCAAGTTCATGGGTTGATTTGTACTTGTCATAGGCACCCCGCGCTTCCGAACGGATGTTGACAGCTTTTTCAGCCAGCCTGTTGGCGGCTTGCATGTACATGAATTCGGCTTTCCGCAGCCGTGCTTCACCAGAGTCAAAAATGGGGATGGCGAAATCCAGTTCAATCCGCTTTTGGACTGTGACTGGTTCCTCACCTTTTGGATTGGTAAACTCAACACCCGCCAGCAGCCCCAGATCAGTCATGTAACGGGTGGCATTGGTCAGCTTGTAGCTGCGTGCGATGCCTTCGAGTTCCAGTTTGGCAATTTGCAGATCGACCCGCTTACGCAATGCCTCGCGTTCAATTTGTGTTTTGACCTGGGTCTTTGCAGGCAACTTCGGCAATGCTGATGGCAGCTTGTAGTCAATATCTGAGCCCCAAGCCCCCATCAGCCGTGTCAGTTCTTCGCGGGCAGATCGTTCATTGATCCGCGCCTCTGCGATTTGGCCCGTAATTTCTGCGAATGAAGCATGTTCACGCGCTTGGACAGCCTTGTTAAAAGCTCCGGTGCGCCCCAATTCTTTTGCCAGGTCAGAACTGGCATCAGCTGCGATTTGTGCCTGTGTCAGATAGGTGATGGTTTCCTTGGCAGCGACAGTCTTGATCCATGCACGTTCGGTATCGAAGGCAAGGCGCAAAAGGGAATTCGCAGCCCGATGCTGAGCGGCACGGAACTGTGCTTCTGCAATGTTGACGCGCTTTTCTCTGGTAATCAGCGTCAGGATATTGGCAGCAATTGTCGTCTCAAAAAGCCGTTCGACTGGATTCACGGCATAACCAAGGGAGATGACGGGATTGCTGAGCTTGGTTTCCTGCCACATTTCAGCTGATGAAATGCCAATCTCGGCCAAGTCGGCTTGCAGGCCTTTGTTGTTAAGGATCGCAGCACGCACCGCCATGTCTTTGGAAACGACTTTGCTGTTCAGGATGGCACGGGTCTGGGCAGCTGCCCGCTGTGCCTCCTCTTGTGACTGAACCCAAACCGGGCGCTTGCCAATCGCGGCAACGCTGTGTGCGGAAGCGCCCTGCAATCCATACTTCGGATCTTCCAGCAGCTTCCAGTCGGGATTGGAAGTACAGCCTGCGAGCAACGCGGATGCAAGGATTGCGATGACAGATTTATGGAGTGGGGCAATCATCGCTTGCTCCTTCTTTTTTCTTGCAGTCTTCTTTTTTCATTGCAGCATCCGGTACTGCGGCATCATCTTCCGTAACCCAAGCATCGGGGGTCACCGGCTCGCGGTGTGTGTAACCCGTGAGCGTGGTGTGATAATGCGTCTTGGGCACCTTCGCGCCAGCCGTGACGGGCGACTTGTAGGCCGTGACCTCAGGCAGAGGACCTGGCTTTGTGCACCCAGCAAGCAGCAAAGGTACGACAACGGCAAACAGCGTTGCTTTCATGATTATTCCGATGGTGTGAAGACTGACAATGTCGAGTCAGGACGAACCTAACTCAAGGCGGATTCCAAGCGTGGAATCAGGCGCGCGGCGGGCGCATAAGCCCAAATGTGATGCGCGAGGTCAGTTGCACCGCATCAACTTCGAAGTAGTCAGCGACTTGCAATTGAACAACAGGCACATCTGTTGCTCCAAAAGCAGCAAAGCTTGTGCAATTCATGTCACAGCAATTCATCTGCCTGTCGGTTGATGGTGTGTCGGATTTTTCCGCACACGATGCAGATTTGGCAGATGCATGCACTTGGCTGCCTGCTGTCGCGTCGAGACTCAACCCGTCATTGACATGGTGGCCCGCCATGGCATGTTGCGAAAGCATGGGCAAGAAGGCAAGCGAAAGGGCGACAAATACTGCCACAACGAATCTCGCCCACTTGATTTGTATTACCCGCATGACGGCTTGATCGCAGAGAAATGTGACGAGGTCAAGACCAAGACGATCATTACGGTTAAGGATTGGCCGCATATTTGGCAAAAATGCTTTGGGTGCCATCTGCTGCAAAGGCAACGACATCATAGGCATCGCGGCTTTCGCCCATTTCCATGCCGGGCGATCCCATGGGCATTCCTGCAACGGCAATGCCACGGATTGCAGGTTTCTCAGCGATAAGTTTTTCAATTTCAGCCAGCGGAACATGGCCTTCAATCACATAGTCTCCCATCAACGCTGTATGACAACCAGCCAAATCTTCCGGAACACCCGCGGCGACGCGACGCGCGGCAAGGTCGGCGTCATCCTGCATGTTCACTTCGAAGCCAGCGGCCTTCAGTTGTTCCGCCCACTTCTCGCAACAGCCACAGCCCGGATTGCGATAGGCCACAATTTTAGGCGCAGAAGCGGCCAAGACAGATTGATTTGCGAAAATAGTTGCAGTTGAAACAGACAATGCAACTTGCATAAATCGCCGTCGGGAAAATGTGTAGGGGTGAGTCATAAGTTGCCAGCCTTTAAATTTACGCAAATTGATTACCCACATGTTTGTGGCGAAACTGTAGCCACAACGAACGTCGCGTTGCGTGGCACTTGACCCGTCGATTTGATCGCACGAATGGAACCAAAGCCGCGGCACTGCGTTGATGTAGCGGTTTAGCAGGTCTGGTGTTGAATGCCGTCTCAGCTAGATTTCGGCAGAAGGACACATTCCATGCAGACGCTCATGTATTTTTTGATCTGGGACGCTTTCATTTTCGTGATGATGCGATATGGCTGTGGTGTGGGTGCCATTGGTTATGGGCACACAACGCAACACTTCGCGGCGCGATCATGACCACGAGTACACTTGAAGTGGGCGACCTGTTCTCCGTCCTCGAAGCGCAGGGAATCGAGAAACAGCTGGGGCGCATCGCAGGCGTGGGCCGGGTGTCGGTGAACCCGGTCTCGGGATCGACGACTGTCGCCTATGATCCGGCGAAGACCAGCCTCACCAAGATCAAGGCCGCCATCAAAGAGTGTGGCTTCCATTGCGCGGGTGAAGCGCTGCCGAAGCATGTGTGTGAAGATCACGCGACCGCGCACAAAGCAGGCGTGCCAGCTACCAAGCCAGCTGATGCCATGGCAGAACACAAAGCACATGGCGGCCAAAACAGCGATGCCATGGCACATCAAATGGGCCACGGCGCGGGCATGGATATGCAGGCCATGGCGCGCGACATGCGCAATCGCTTCTGGATTGCACTCGGTTTCAGCGTGCCGATCTTCTTCCTGTCGCCGATGGGCATGGACTTCATCAAAATCAC
>JANONM010000155.1:0-4559 GCA_031420855.1 Hyphomicrobiales bacterium | reverse complement strand
AGCAAAGCCGCAGGAATTGTCAGGTCTGCTGCATCAGCGGAAAGTCCAAGTTCAGCCGCATAATCTTCAGGCCCAAACATCAAGCCGCAAACCCCCGGCGCAGTGGCAATATGCGTGAGTTGCGGCAGTGCGGCCGGACTTTCAATGAGCGCAATCAACGGCACAACCTTCGCACCCAAGAGGCTCACAACGCTGTTGAGATTTCTGCGGTCAACGCATTTTGGAACCATGATGGCGGCAAGCTTGCCAAAATCCATCGCTGCAACATCTTTTCTGGCATCAGCTGTTTCAGGATTGATACGTACGATGCAGTCAATGCTGGCCTTGGCAAGAAGGCCCTGATACTTCGCAAGACTGGCCCGCGCATCCGGTTTTTCGTCGGCTGAAACACCGTCTTCCAGGTCAAGAATCACCGCATCGGGTTTAAGCTTGATGGCGCTGAGCACATGCTTTTCGCGGTGTGCCGGAACAAAGAGAAGGCTTTGCCACTCAAGCGGACTCATGGCGCGAACTCCTTTCGCACGGCGGCGGAGTGCTCGCCAAGGCGCGGCACACGTCCGAATGAGTCTTCAATTCCCTTCACCCGCACCCCGGGGGCCAGCATTTCAACCTCGCCATTTTCGGATTGAACGGTGGTGAGCCGTCTTTGCGGATGAGCGATGAGATCATCCATGGTGGACAGTCGACCACAGGCAATGCCCGCTTCATTCATCAGCGCGATTGCTCCTTCGCGTGTCATCGTGCTGAATTTCGCCCCTATGATTTCTTCAAGTTCAACACAGTGACTCACGCGGTCTACATTGGTTGAAAACCTGTGGTCTGTTGCGATGCTGGCGTCATCAAGAACATCGGTGCATAGCTTCAACCATTCCCGCTCGTTTTGGATGGAAAGCAGAACATCTTTGCCGTCGGCGCACTTGAATGTTCCGTAGGGGGCAATCGTCGGGTGGCGCACACCAACCCGCTGTGGTGGCTTCTTGCCATAGCGGGTTTGCAGATAGGGCACATTCATCCAATCCGATATGGCATGAAACAGCGATACTTCGATGATACGGCCCATGCCCGTCGTTTGCCTTGCGAGCAAGGCTTGGAGAATTGCACTATAGGCCGTCATTCCAGCCGTGATGTCACACACCGAGATGCCCACACGAGCAACACCTTCCGGTGTTCCGTTCAATGAAATGAGGCCGCTCTCGCCTTGGATCAACATGTCATAGGCCTTCTGGTCCCGGAAGGGGCCATCTTCGCCATAACCGGAAATTGAACAGTAAATCAGGCGCGGATGCTTCCGGGCCAGTTCTTCGGCACCAAACCCCAACCTTGCAACGGCACCCGGCGCGAAATTCTGGATCAACACATCAGCTTTCGCAACAATGTTTGACAGCAAAGACAAGTCGTCAGTATTTTTGAGATCAAGACAAACGGATTGCTTTCCCCGGTTCAGCCAGACAAAATATGCACTCTCCCCGTGGACCAGCTTGTCATAGTTGCGGGCAAAATCTCCCTCGGCACGTTCAACCTTGATGACGCGAGCACCAGCATCGGCAAGCTTGCAAGAGGCGTATGGCCCCGCCACTGCCTGCTCCAGTGAAACCACAAGCAAGCCATCCAAGTCCTTCATTGCCATTACCCCGTTTTGTTTCGACAACCACATTAGTCCAGCAAGTTTAGAAACGGGAGGGACGGGTGCTGAAATAGCGACTTCCTTGACAGGCTAGACCTTAGACCTCTACCGTCGTTTTTCTGATGGACATCAAGCAACTTCGATATTTTGTGGCTATTGCCGAAGAAGGTTCCTTGTCGGCGGCGTCGGCAAGGCTGCATGTCGCTCAACCCTCGCTATCGCAGCATGTCATCAAAATCGAGGACGAGCTTGGCGTCCAATTGTTGGACCGGTCACCGCGTGGCGTCGTTCTCACACAGTCGGGCCAGATTCTCCTAAAGCATGCCCGGGACATCTGCCAGAGCATGGAAGTCTGTCGGCAGTTGGTGCGGGAATCAGGTGGGGCACCGCACGGGTCCGTATCCATTGGGCTGCCAAGTTCGGTGTCCATGGTGCTGTCAGTGCCGCTTGCCGAAACAGTGTTGGTGGAACTGCCCAAGGTTCGGCTGCGGGCCATAGAGGCCATGAGCGGATTCATCAAAACGTGGCTGGAGGACCAAAGCATTGATTTGGCATTTCTGTATGAAGTGGACGAACTCAAGAATTGCCATGTGCATAAATTGACCACTGAAGACCTGCATTTTTTTGCAGGCGCTGACAATTGGCCGCTTGCGACAAAGCCTGGCTCGCCTGTCAACTTGGCTGATCTGACAGGCCTGGATTTCATTCTTCCCTCGCAACACCATGGTTTGCGGCAGCGCATTGAACGCTGTGCCCGCGAGATTCATGTGACACTCAACGTCATCATCGAAATGGACTCGTTGCAACAGATCAAAGAGCTGGTGACCCGCGGCAGCGGTTTCACCATTCTGGCGCCTGCAGCCGCCCAAGACAGCATCAGACGCGGCGAATTGTTGTCATCGCGCATTCTTGACGCCCACATGACACGACCGATCTATCTGGTTCGCAACCAGTTGAAACCCATGACAGAGGCCTGCAGGGCTGTCGAAAGCATTACGGTTGCGGTGGTCAAGGACTTGGTCAAACGGAAAATCTGGAATGCCACAGAAAACCTTGGCAACCAGGGCAAGTAAAGGAGGCAGGCCATGAGCGGAGAATTTCAAGACTGGATTGGTCGCAAAGTCGTCCGCGACGATGTGGTGACTGCGCGCACCCTCGACGCATTCAAGGCGACGCTCGCCCCTCATCTATTCGCCGGTTCAAATCTCGGTATTCACTGGTGCCTCGCGCCTGACATGGTGTCAGCCGAAGAGCTGGGCGCAGATGGTCATCCAAAGCTTGGCAAATTCTTGCCCGACGTTGGTTTGCCCCGCCGCATGTGGGCAGGTGGCGAAATCATGCAGATAGGTTCATTCACTCCGGGTGATCGCGTCAGGAAAACCAGCACGATCACGGATATCAGTTTCAAGTCAGGCCAGTCAGGCAAGCTCTGTTTTATCGCTGTCAGCCATGAATACACTGTTGATGGCGGAGTCGCCGTCAGCGAGCGGCAAGACATCGTTTACCGCGCCGCCTCAACGCTGGGTGCTGTTCCGCCCGCACAGCCACATCTCGAACCTGGCCCAACCAGCATTTGCATCGCGCCGACCTCGACACTTCTGTTCCGATACTCCGCCATGACATTCAACGGCCATCGCATCCACTATGATGAAGCCTATGCACGCAACGTTGAAGGTTATAGCGGAGTGGTCGTGCATGGGCCGCTGCAGGCAACACTCATGCTCAATCTTGCAGCAAGTATTTCGGGACGTGCGCCTCGTACATTCAGCTATCGGGGCGTTTCACCGTTGATACTGGGTGGCAGACTCATGGTGGACGCTGACGTCGGACCAAATGGAATTGAGCTGCGTTGTCTCAACGATGCTGGCGAGGTGACCATGAAGGCACTGGCGCGGGTCTGACGCCGGGCCGACGGGTCGCATGCCTATGGCGGCCAGATGATTTTATGAAGTTGCAAAGTCCTGGTCCTTTCGTCACTTTGGCCAAAACTGAACTCTGAGAAACATTCGAGATATTTGCATGACCAAAGCCGTTCTAGACCACTGGATTGATGGTAAGTCTGTTCCGCCATCAGACAAGGCCTATATTGAAAACGTCGATCCCTCTACGGGAGCGCCCTCCATCCGCGTGGCTTCGGGATCCTCAACCGATGTGGACTTGGCGGTGGCAGCCGCAAAACGTGCCGCACCGGGTTGGCGCAAATTCCCAAGTGCCGAACGTGGACGCCTCATGACAGCGCTGGCGCAAGCCATCCGCGCCAACCGCGACCACCTCGCGGCACTTGAACGCGCCGATACGGGAAAGCCACTTGCAGGTGCACTGGGGGAAATTGAAGGAAGTGCGCAGTATTTTGAATTTTATGGCGGCCTTGTCTATCTCCCCGTCGGTGATGTGCTGGATGTGGCACCGGACCAGCATGTCTATACGCGGCGGGAACCTTACGGCGTTGTTGGTATAATCACACCTTGGAACCTGCCGATGAACCAGTGCGCCCGCGCCCTGGCCCCGGCACTGGTTGCGGGCAATGTGGTGGTGGCCAAACCCTCCGAAATCACCTCACGCACCACAATCGAGCTGGCACGTCTTGCCACGCAAGTTGGGTTTCCTGCAGGCGTTGTCAATATTGTTCTGGGCACAGGTGCGATCGTTGGCACAGCCATCGTCAGCCATCCGGATGTGAGAAAGGTTGCCTTCACCGGGTCAGTGGATGTGGGCAAAGCCATCGGCCACATCGCAGCTGATCGTATCATTCCCCTGACGCTGGAATTGGGTGGCAAATCCGCCAACATTGTATTCGAAGACGCTGATCTCGAAACGGCTGCAACCGATGCGGTGCGCGGGTTTACCTTGAATGCCGGGCAAGTCTGCTCAGCAGGAACGCGGCTCCTGGTGCAGAAATCAATTTACGGAAAATTCACCGAGGCAGTGGCCAAGG
>JANONM010000154.1:0-5905 GCA_031420855.1 Hyphomicrobiales bacterium | reverse complement strand
ACAAGCCAACCCAGGACGGCATTTACGCCCATTACAAGGCCATTGCCGATGCCGTTGATATTCCCATCTTTGTTTACAACGTGCCAAGCCGCACCGTGGCCAACATCTCGGTTGAAACCCTGGCACGCCTCTCAAAAGATTGCCGCAACATCGTCGGCACCAAAGATGCATCCGCCGATTTGACCCGGCCATCACGGCAACGGCTGGAGTCGGGCGAAGGCTTCATCCAATTGTCGGGCGAAGATGGCACGGCCCTTGGCTTCAATGCCCATGGCGGTGTGGGCTGCATTTCGGTGACGGCAAACGTGGCACCGCGACTTTGCGCGCAATTGCAGGAAGCGACCTTGACGGGTGACTACAAGATGGCGCTCAAACTGCAGGACCGCCTGATGCCCCTGCATCACGCCCTGTTTGTTGAAACCAGCCCAGGCCCCATCAAATATGCGGTCAGCCTGTTGGGACTGTGTACGCCCGAAGCCCGTTTGCCCATGGTGCCGGTTCAGGACGCCACGAAAATTGCCGTGCGCGATGCCATGATCCATGCTGGCATTTTGAACTGATCAAAGCGTCTGTAAAATGTCTTCGAAAGCCGGTGGAGCCAAAAAATCAAAAGCCGTCGGCGGTATCACGGTCAAAGGTGATAACCGCCGCGCCCGCTATGATTATGAGCTCATGCAGACCTTTGAAGCCGCCATCGAACTCGTTGGTTCAGAAGTGAAATCCCTGCGCACCGGCCATGTCAACCTGGCCGAGGCCTATGCTGCCATGAAGGGCAGTGAGCTGTTTCTGATCAACTCGAACATTCCTGAATATCGTGAAGCCAACCGCTTCAATCACAGCCCGAAGCGTCCGCGTAAATTGCTTTTGCACCGCAAGGAAATTGACCGTCTGGCCGTCGGCATATCGCGCGAAGGACTGACCATCGTGCCGCTGAAAATATTCTTCAACACCAAGGGCCGTGTGAAGGTGGATATTGCCTTGGCGCGGGGCCGCAAGCTGCACGACAAGCGGGAAAACGAAAAAGAAAGGGACTGGAACCGCGAAAAGTCCCGTGTCCTGCGCGACCGTGGCTAATCTTGTCGGGCAATTTTTGCCGGATGTGACTTTGCCCTGCACGATCTTGCCGCCCGTCGAATTGAACAAGTTGGCTGGTTTGATCGTCGTTTTTATCTACCCATGGACCGGCAAGCCCGACCATCCCAATCCCGAGAGCTGGGACAACATCCCTGGCGCCCACGGTTCAACACCACAATGCCGAGCTTATTCAAATTGTTACGATGAGTTTTGCGCCTTGGGTGTGAAGTGTTTTGGCCTCAGTCAATTAAACCTCGAATGGCAAAAAGATTTCGCCCAGCGCAACAATCTCGTGGTGCCGCTGTTGTCAGATGAAGCAGGCAGTTTTGCCCGTGGCCTGGATCTGCAATATATAGTGACCGGCAACAAATCCTATCTCAAGCGCCGCACACTGATTGCGCTGGATCAAAAGATAATATTGGATCGTACCGACGTTTCACCACCTGAAGCAGATGCAGATTTCATCTTGGCGCATCTCAAAACCAATGGCCTATTGAAAACCCAACGCATCTCTTTCTTATTGGGCCAAAGGGACCTCATCCGGCGCGTTGCGCCACCTTCTCCACCTTTGGTGGAGAAGGGACGATATTTGAGATCTGTCCCTTCTCCACCAAAGGTGGAGAAGGTGGATCGGGCGCAGCCCGAGACGGATGAGGTCCCTTTGGTCACAAATGACAGCCGAGACAAAGCGAATACGACTTCCTCGCAATCCCTGCTCGACGCCAAACTTCCCGAAAGCAACCCCACGTGATCCTGATTGCGTTGGGCAGCAATCTCGACAGCCGTTGGGGTTCGCCACAACAAACCCTGATGGCCGCCGTCGCCGAAATGCAGCGGCAGCAAATCAAGGTCGTTTCTCTATCAACCTTCATCACCACCACTCCCATGGGACCACAAAACCAACCCATGTATGTCAACGCTGTGGCCCACATCGAAACCCATAAATCACCGGAAGCGTTGATGCATTGCTTGCACCAGATTGAGCGTTGGGCTGGCCGCAGGCGTTTGCGCCGCTGGGGGCCCCGTTGCCTCGACCTGGATTTGCTGGATTATCATGGCATCATCAGAAAGCCTGCCCAGACAACCATCAAACCCTTGGCCTTGCCGCACCCCGGCATTGCCCAGCGGAGATTTGTGCTTGCACCATTGGCCGAAATTGTACCGTGCTGGAAACATCCCGTGAGCCATCTGACGCCAGCGCTAATGCTTCGGAAACTATAAGGCTTAAACTGAATTTAACAGTGTTTGGGTCACATTGTCGGCGGGTCTGCCTTCCATTGGGGCAGGTGATGGATGACGATGCTGAAAATTTTGTTGGCTGCAACAGCAGCGATGCTATGGACGATACCGGGCAATGCCGCACCAAAAAAGCCGACCAATGGCACATTCGAAATTCTCGGTGCCATGTCAACCGATGACGACGACAGCACGCCACGCAAACGGCGCGGCAAGCGCCATTATGACAATCAGGCTGAAGACTGGTCCTTGAGCCAGTTGCCGAAATCTAATCGCTACGAAAAACATGTCGTCGATTTCAGGCGTGACATGCCGTCAGGCTCGATTCTTGTCCAGACCAGATTGCGCAAACTCTATTTTGTGCTCGGCAATGGCAAGGCCATTGAATATCCCGTGGGCGTTGGCCGCGAAGGATTTCAATGGTCAGGAAAAAACCGCATATCCCGAAAAGCCGAATGGCCAACCTGGCGTCCACCCCCTGTCATGATCAAACGGGAAGCAGAAAAAGGTCATGACCTGCCAGAGGAAATGGCGGGCGGTCCGGAAAATCCCCTGGGCGCGCGCGCCATGTATATCGGCGATACCGAGTTTCGCATTCACGGCACCACGACACCATCCAGCATTGGCAAGGCTGTTTCATCAGGCTGCATCCGTTTGCTCAATGAACACGTCATTGATCTATATGAGCGCGTGAAAATCGGTGCCAGCGTCATCGTGGAATAATACCACCTGTATCCCCCACCTCCGCCCCTTCGGCGAAGGCGCGTTAAAAAAGGCCGGAGGTGGGGGCTGGGGTGAGGTGACACTAACCACAAATATTCTTCAATGCCATCCACTGTGCCTCCGTCATGATAACCACAGGTTTTTTATCAACAGGCAGGGGCACAATGTTTTTGATGCGGTCTTCGGTGCCGGGGTGGGTTGAAAATATGTTGCCAATTTTGTCAAACAAAGACTTTTTGCTGTTGTCATCACTGTCCGGAATCATGAATTTTTCCAGCTTCATGATCTTTTCAAAGAATTTCTTGAGGCCTGTGGGATCAATCGACCCCGCTTCCATGATGTCGCGTGCATAGGCATCGGCTTGCAATTCAGCTTCCCTTGAATAGCGCAGCAAGGCGGCAAGTCCGGCCACATTGGCCGTATAGTCCGTGCCGCCGCCGCCGGTCACGGTGCTGATTAAAATCTGCAAGCCGGCTACTCTCACAAGTTGGCTTTCAGGATGCAGGTAAGCCACATGGCCAATTTCATGGGCCAACACGCCTGTCACTTCTGCTGGGCTTTCTGCCTCACTCAACAGTTGCCGGGTGAGGATAATGCGGCCACCCGGCGTGGCAAAAGCGTTCAAGACCGGAAGATCGTAGATCTCCACCGAGACCGGCGGCAAATCGGATTTGCCTTCGGCAAGGGCTGCAACCATAGCGGTTACGGCTTCATTGCCGCCACGGCTTTGGCAACGCTTGGCATCTCCCACCAACGACTTCACCACCTGATCGCCAGCCCGGTTGCGCCAACTGTCGGGAAGCATGCCAGCAACCTGGCCCGGCAAAATTGTCAGAACCACATAACCGACGGCAGCGGCCCCCGCCAGACCCGTGACTGTCCAACCCAGGACGTGCCATATGTGACGCCAGCCGTAGCCGCCCCGCAGATGTTTGTTCTGGGCAATCAGTCCATCGATAAAAAACTGGTCACGCAATACAAGTCTGGTACCCGGCCTGCTGTCGTGGGTGATCCGGAAAGGTTGACCGGGGGTAGGGGGATCAATCGGATGCAATCCCTTGATCGACCAGCGCGTCAGCGGTGTATCAGCGCCGACAAATTCGAGATCATTGTCGACCTTCCGCAACGTGACAACCCGGTCCCGCGCTGTCTCGCCATCAAAGAAAACTGCTTCAATTGCCATCACACTTTTTCCCTAGAAACCGCCGACGTCGAATGCATCTGCCAGACCTTCGCCACGGCCTTCCAGTTTGGCGGTTGATTGGCCGATGCGGTCAATGTCGACTTTGCCATCGAGTGTCAGGCGATCCACCATGAACCTCACCAGACGTTGCTGGATATAGGGCCAGCCTTGGCCAAGCGTAAATATCAGGATGAGCAGATTCACAATCGTCAACCAGATGACACTCCCGGTCGTTGCTGACAATTGAAACTGCGCGCCATCAAACCGGGTATAGGTGGCGAAAGTGCGGAGTTCCTTCGCCGTGTAAATTGCCCACAACATGGGGATCAGCACCATGGCGACCAACAGGAACAGGATCAGGACAACCAGGGCCAGACCCAGCCAGTGCAAAGCTTCATCGCCCAGATTTTTGTCACTGTTGAATAGATCCTGAAAATAACCAGACGCTGCTGCCGAGCTGAAAAACACCACCAATGCGCCGATGATGGCAGCACCTGTCAGCAACCAGCACATGGCATAAGTGGGATAAAGCGGCCCAGCCCGTCCCTTGAACTTGAAGGCCGCATCGCCGAACCGCATGTCATTGGTGATTTGCTCTTGCAACACCGTGTTCAAGACAGGCGTTGACCAGCCCAGGCTCATGCTTTTGGCAATCTGCGAGCCAAAATACAAAAGGCTGTAAATCATTGCCGAACCTGTCAAAGTCCCGCGAATGCCGCGCCATTGGGTGCGCGACAACTGGTATTTCCGGGCCTTGTAAATGGCAAAGCCCCACAGCACCTGAATCAAAAAAATGAGTGCGATGTAGGCGATGATGTGGAGCGGCGACTCTGGTCCGTAAACCACATAAACTACACCCGAAAAAACCGCGTAGGGTAAAATAAAAACCGCGAGAACCACAAGAAATCCCTTGAACAGTTCCATGCCGGTTCCGGTGTATTCCAGCGGCTCACCATTGATATGCACACAGCTCCAGATGTGTTTGCGAACATGGGTTTTTGCCCAGAAACGATAGAACCACAGTGTAACAATGTTCAGCAGAAGGTTCATGATCGTAAGTTTCAGCAGTCCCTTGCGCTCCACATAGCTAAAGGCAAGTGCTTCAGCATTGGCGGGCAGGGACTTGGCAATTGATGAATCGTTCATGACAGTCCTGTTCGGATTCGATCTTCGGAGTGTGGCACGATTTAAAATCCAGTTGTAGCCACGAACGCAACCCTGTTGCAGGAAAGCCACAAGTAAAGGAATTGTTGCAAACCCATGATTGCAACGCATCTCTTGCCATCATCTGCCGCAATTTGCGCTTACCCCGGTTGATACGCCTCCCATGAAGCCCTAGGAGAAAAACTCGACGGACCAAAGCAATGCCTGAGAAATCCCCATATACATCCATGGCGGATTAACCAGGCAGGAACTTGGACCCGTCTAAGAATCAATCAACAGAATCACAACTTCCCAGGGATCACCATGGACGCCAAGACATTCGACAAGAGCAAACTTCCCAGCCGCCACGTCACCGTAGGGCCACAGCGGGCCCCGCACCGTAGCTACCTCTACGCCATGGGCCTGACTGCCAAGCAGATCGCCCAGCCACTGGTTGGTGTAGCCAGCTGCTGGAACGAGGCGGCCCCTTGCAACATCACCCTGATGCGGCAGGCCCAATCGGTGAAGCGCGGTGTTGCGGCAGCA
>JANONM010000153.1:0-3886 GCA_031420855.1 Hyphomicrobiales bacterium | reverse complement strand
GATGTGATAGGGCAGGGACATGGAGGTATAACGGATGTTCGAGGGGAACATTTCCACAAGGAATGCGGCAATAGGGCCATAGACCATGCCGACATACAGCATCATTAAAGACACAAGGGCAATGGCGCCGATGTAGTTGATGTTTTCCTTCTTGGCAAAGGAGGTCTTGATTTCGCTGACACTGACAATAGATGAACCATCAGCACCTATGGTTGGTGCGCCAATGCTGTTGGTTGCCGTCAAAGGCTTGGCAGCAGCATCAGCAGTCTTGCGGGCCGCATTGATGATTTTTTCGGCATCAGGGGCTTTCTTGTCGGCCTGCGCCTTCACCAGAGCGTCGGTTTCGTCTTTCGTCAGTTTCACATCACCGGCAGCAACCGTCATGTGCGGATAACCCGCTTCGGACAGGGCCTTCGACCAGCCAAAGCCGGAGAAGCCTTCGATTTTCTTGCCGTTGATATCCAGCGATGCAACCGATCCGGCAGCGCCGTCCGCCGAAACAAACGAGATGCCACTTGACGTGAGCAGACTCTTGCCCTTGTCGCAGTCGCCTTCAACTGTCACACCACGGATCGGAAAGATCGTGAAGTGGCAATTCGCCGGATCAGCCGTGATGGTGATCTTGGCGCTGTTGGCAAATGCCGAAAGGTCAGGGTTCACGAAATCCGCGAGCTTGTGATAGATCGGGAAATACGTGAGTGCCGCAATCACGCAACCCGCAAGAATGATCTTCAGGCGGCCAATGCGATCCGACAGCCAACCGAACAGGATGAACATCGGTGTACCAATCAGCAAGGCAACGCCGATGATATAGGTGTCGTCGAAGTTGGCCTTCAACGGACCACCGATGAAGAACAGCGCATAGAACTGTGCGGTGTACCAGACAACGCCCTGGCCCATGGTGGCACCAAGCAGTGCGAGAAGAGCAAATTTGTTGTTCGGATATTTGAAGAATGAATCCTTGATCGGTGACTTCGAAGCTTTGCCCTCAGCCTTGATGCGTTGGAATACAGGTGATTCATTCAGCTTCAAACGCACCCAGATGGAGAAGGCCAGAAGCAACGCAGAGCCGAGGAACGGAATGCGCCAGCCCCATTCCTTGAAAGAAACCGGGTCCATGTAATAGCGCAACAAACCAATGACCAACAAGGCCAGGAAAAAACCGATGGTGGCCGTGGTTTGGATCCAGCTGGTGGCATAGCCGCGCCGGCCATTGGCGGAATGTTCAGCCACATAGGTTGCCGCACCACCATATTCACCACCCAGCGCCAGACCTTGCAGCAAGCGGATGGCGACGAGCAGGATGGGCGCGAGTTCGCCAATTTGCGCATAGGTTGGCAAAAGGCCAACCAGGAACGTGGCAACACCCATCACGATCACCGTGACGAGGAAAGTGTATTTGCGGCCCCAGATATCGCCGAGGCGACCGAAGAGAAGTGCGCCGAAAGGCCGGACGAGGAAGCCTGCAGCATAGGCAGCAAGTGCCCCAAGCAAGGCCCAGGTCTGGTTTCCTGGTGGAAAGAACAGTGCGGCAAAGAAAGGTGCCAGCGTGGCGTAAAGATAGAAATCATACCATTCGAAAACCGTTCCGGTCGATGAAGCAAAGATAACGAATTTTTCGTCTTTGCTCATCTTCGTGGAACGCTCCGAAATTGAAGCGGTGGTTGCTGTCGTGTTGAAACTTCCTCCCTGAAGTTTTGTCTGTTTTTCAAGATTTGCCCCCTGCATCATATTGGCGTGCTTTGACATCCAGGCAGGTTGTCCACCCCCTAGGCTCTTTCAGCAGGATAAGCGAAATAATAGTGCCGATTAGAGCGGTTCCTGGTCAGGTGGAATCACAACAATACCACCAATTCGTCATCCCCGCGAAGGCGGGGAACCAACTTTCCACCAGTTCGGCGCGTTGATAGTTGGATTCCCGCCGGCGCGGGAAAGACGTTACTCTGGGAACCAAATCAAACTAAACTGGAACCGTCAAAAAAAGTGGAGCCTCGGATTTTTCAAAGCGCTATTCAAGCCTCTGAATCTTCAGTTCCCGTATGCTGTTCATCATCCTCAACAGCTGGAATGGCGTAGGTTCCGCCCAGCCAGCGGTGCAGGTCTGCGTCGGCACAGCGGTTGGAACAAAACGGATGAAATTTGACCTGCGACGGTTTTTTGCAAACCGGGCAGGGGCGGCGCCGCTTGAAGATAACTGGCTCTGCCATTAAAACTGGGAGACCGAAAGTTGCGCCCACATCTTGTGAACGGGATATCCTGCACCTTCAAGCAAGGCAACAGTTTCATAGAGCGGCAGGCCAACAACTGCCGAATGGGAGCCAGCGAGGTTACGGACAAATGCACCGGCCCGGCCTTGAATGGCATAGCCGCCAGCTTTGCCGCGCCATTCTTCGCTGGCCAGATAGGTTTCAATGTCATCCCTGGATAGCCGTTTGAAACGGACTTTGGTTTCACAGCAGCGGGCATTGACCGCGCCTTTGTTGTCCATCACTGCAACGGCCGAATAGACCCAGTGGGAACGACCTGACAACAGGTTAAGGCAGTCTCGTGCATCTTCAAGCGTCTCAGCCTTGGGAAGGCAGCGGCGACCAAGCCCCACAACTGTATCTGCGCCAACAATATAGCGGTTGCTGTCGAGGGCAGTGACCAGCGGTGCAGTGGCAGCGGTCTTCACTTTTTCTTCTGCCAGCCGCAAGGCAAGTCTGCGCGGCGACTCCCGCTTCAGCGGTGTTTCATCAACATCTGCCGGATTCAGGAGATCGGGCATGAGTCCAATCTGCTCCAACAACACCAAGCGACGCGGTGATGCGCTGGCCAGCACAAGTTTGGGATTGACGCGATCCGACATGACTTATTTGAAGCGGTAGTTGATGCGGCCCTTGCTCAGGTCATAGGGCGTCATTTCAACCATGACCTTGTCACCCGCCAATACGCGAATGCGGTTCTTGCGCATTTTGCCCGATGTATGGGCAATGATTTCATGGGCATTGTGTTCAAGCTTCACGCGAAACGTCGCGTTGGGCAAAAGTTCCGAAACCACGCCCTCAAATTCCAACAATTCTTCTTTAGCCATTGAGTCTCCTTGCAACAGGCGGCGGACAATTGGACCTTTTACGGGTCAATTTCAAGGGGCAAACAACAATGTGGCTCAGCTGTCAATTGATCTCGCGGCCAATCACGGGCAAACTGCTCAAATGATCCGCGTTCAATCCCACCCCTTCGACATGGCAGCAGAAATTGCCGCCCTCAAGGCAGGCAATCCCAGGATTGGTGGCACAGCCGTATTTGTTGGTTCGGTGCGTGACATGAACGAGGGCAGGGAGGTGGCCACGCTTCATCTCGAACACTATCCCGGCATGACGGAGAAGGCTTTGGCCGATATCGAGCAACAGGCTTTGCAACGTTGGTCCCTTGAAGCCAGTCTTGTGGTGCATCGTTATGGCACACTGACGGCGGGAGAAGATATCGTCCTGGTCATCTGCTGCTCCGCCCACCGCGAAGCTGCCTTTGAAGCGTGCGCCTTTCTGATGGATTGGTTGAAAACCAGTGCACCTTTTTGGAAACTGGAAACCGGGGAAACTGGCTCGACCTGGGTTGAGGCCAAAGAAAGCGACAATCAGGCAGTCCAAAGGTGGGAGAAGGACTAACCCTTGGTCTGGCGTCGATCCACACGGCCACTCTGGCGCAGTTTGTTGGATGCCATGCTTTTTGCCGCTGTTCTTGTGGTGGTGACGCTGGTGTTGGATCATTTTCAAATACTTGATGTCGGTACAGGCAATGCCACAGCCAAAGACGGCGACTCGCTGGTGCTGAATGGCACCGAGGTTCGCTTGCATGGTATCGACGCGCCGGAATTCAACCAGCGTTGTGACAGCCCGCAGGGTGA
>JANONM010000152.1:0-3789 GCA_031420855.1 Hyphomicrobiales bacterium | reverse complement strand
CGCTTCATCACGGCATCAATATCGGCATCATACCACATGTTGAGGGCACCCGATGCGCCAGCTCCGATGGCGATGCACAGGATGGCGATGAAACCCAGCCAGGGATGCACATGGCCCGGTGCTGCCACAAGGCCAACAATGCCCGAGAACACCACAAGAGACATGACCCTCGGCTTCAACAGCGCCAGATAATCCTCAAGCGAACCTTGGCCACCCAGTTGGGTGGTCAGGTTGTCGCTTGCAACGTCGTGTGATGTGACCGTCATCTGCTGCCTACTTACTTGATAATCGGCAATGTCGAGAACTGGTGGAATGGTGGTGGGGATGGCAAGGTCCATTCCAGTGTGGTGGCACCTTCGCCCCAAGGGTTGTCAGCGGCTTTCACCTTTTTGGCATAGGCCGAGATTACGCCATACAGGAAGATCAACACACCAAAGGCCGAGATGTAGGAACCGATGGACGACCAGTAGTTCCAGCCCTCATAGACCGCCGGATAGTCAACATAGCGGCGTGGCATGCCGGCAAGCCCCAAAAAGTGCTGCGGGAAGAACACCAGGTTGACGCCAATGAAAGTTACCCAGAAATGGATGTGGGCGATGGTTTCATTGTACATGTAGCCGGTGATCTTGGGGAACCAGTAATACCAGCCTGCGAAGATGGCAAACACCGCGCCGAGTGACAACACATAATGGAAGTGTGCGACGACATAATAGGTGTCGTGCAGCACACGGTCGACGCCGGCATTGGCCAGCACCACGCCCGTCACGCCACCCACGGTGAACAGGAAGATGAAACCGATGGCCCAGACCATGGGCGGACGGAATTCGATGGAGCCGCCCCACATGGTGGCGATCCACGAGAAGATTTTGACGCCTGTGGGGACAGCAATGATCATGGTGGCGGCGATAAAGTAGGCTTGCGTGTCGGCATCCATGCCCACGGTGTACATGTGATGGGCCCAGACGATGAAGCCGACAACACCAATGGCCACCATGGCATAGGCCATGCCGAGATAGCCGAATACGGGCTTCTTGGAGAAGGTTGAAACGATCTGGCTGACGATGCCGAAACCTGGAAGAATGAGAATGTAGACTTCAGGATGGCCGAAGAACCAGAACAGATGCTGGAACAGCAGGGGATTGCCGCCCTGCGACGCTTCAAAAAACGCCGTGCCGAAATTGCGGTCGGTGAACAGCATGGTGATGCCACCCGCCAATACAGGCAGGGAGAGCAACAGCAGGAATACGGTGACCAGCACCGACCAGACAAACAGCGGCATCTTGTGCAAGGTCATGCCGGGGGCACGCATATTGAAAATGGTGGTGATGAAATTGATGGCACCGAGGATCGATGAAGCACCGGCCAAGTGGATCGAGAGAATGGCCAAATCCATGGCCGGGCCGGGTTGGCCCGTGGTGGAAAGCGGCGGATACAAGGTCCAGCCACCGCCCGCGCCACTAAGGCCGGATGGGCCTTCAACGAACATGGAGAGCAGCAGCAAACCAATGGCCGGAACCAGCAACCAGAAGGAAATATTGTTCATGCGCGGGAAGGCCAGGTCTGGCGCACCGATCATCAAGGGCACAAACCAGTTGCCGAAGCCACCGATCATGGCGGGCATGACCATGAAGAAGATCATGAGAAGCGCGTGGCCCGTGACGAACACGTTATACATGTGCTTGCCGGCATCAAGGCTGTTGGGATCGGAACCATAGACCATGGCGGCGAGGCCATGGAAAATCTGGATGCCCGGCTGCTGCAATTCCATGCGCATGAGCACAGACAGCAATCCGCCAATGAGGCCCGCAATGATGGCAAACCACAGGTACATCGTCCCGATGTCCTTGTGGTTGGTGGAATAGACATAACGCCGCCAACCCGTAGGGTCGGCATGGTGATCATCAAGATGGGCGTGTGCGGTGGCCATTAGAGGTGCCTCTCAATTCTGGTATTTGGTCGCATGATTTGTCAGGTCAGTTTGCCGCGACGGCTTGCGGCGCTGGCTTGATGGTTTTCAAAAATTCGTTCAATTGCTCAGGCTTGGGGTCAGTCTTCAGGAGATCGCCCCACGCCGTGTATTTGGCCTGGTCCACCACCCAGACTTCGATGGGCATGTAGGCATGTTCCTTGCCGCACAATTCCGAGCATTCGCCGTAGTAGACGCCTTCCCTGTTGGCTTTGAACCAGTCTTCATTGAGACGGCCGGGGATGGCGTCAATTTTCATGCCGAAGGATGGAATGGTCCAGGCATGGATGATGCCGATGGGGTCTGAGGTGATGATCATCTTCACCGTCTTGTTGACGGGAACCACAACAGGCGTGTCGGTGGCCAGCAGGTAGGGGCGGTTTTCAGCTTTTGCCTTGTCTTCTGGCAGCAGTGAAGATGTGAAGGAGACCTTCGCCGCTCCTTCGGCATCAACGCCGAGATCGGGGAATTCATAGGTCCATTGCCAGGACGGCAGGCCAATGGCCTTGATGGTGACATCGGGCTGCGGAATGTTGCGCTGGAAATAGAGCAGGCGGAAGGACGGAATGGCTATCGTCACCAGAATCAGCACAGGAATGACGGTCCACGCCACTTCAAGACCGACATGATGCGTGGTTTTTGACGGCACCGGATTGGCCTTGGCATTGAATTTTACTATTACATAAATCAACAGGCCCAACACAAACAACGTGATGATGGTCATGCCGATGTGCAGCCAGTCGATGAACCATTGGATGTATTCACCCACAGGGGTGACCTGGGTTTGCAGGTTGATTTGCCACGGCTCGGCATGACCAGCAGCAGCCAAAACCGCGCTCGACGCGACCGAAGCCACTAGCAGCCCAGCACCCAGCACCATTCCCGAACGGATGATTTTCATTGCAAATCCTTCAATCTCTAGCCCCTTGTGGCCCACCGACTATTCCTTTGGCAGGCAACGCCCGATTTTTAGCGGGTTTTCTAACCGTGCTGTAAACAATATTCCAGCCCCAGCCGCAACCTGGGCCAGACGCGGCAAAACGTCTTGCATCCCAGAGAATTCCCGACAATCGGATTTTCGCCGCAATTGTGCTGAATTCACAGTAACGCCACCCCGCTTGCCCTGATCGCCAGACGCGGCTACATGGGTGCCCAACATGATATTCGATACAGGAACCGGATCAACGTGAGAATCAGCCCATCCTACTCCTTGAAGTCGCTCTCCATGCTGGCGCTTTTGCTTGCGGTGACAAGTTTTACCATTCCGGCCCTGGCCCAGCAAGATGCGGGCAAGGCTGATACGGAAGCGCCGCCGGATGCGACCAATTTTGGCCCGCGCAAAAAGGCCCTGGATCAAAAGGCCGCTGCGGAAGTACCAAAGGCCGAGGTCATATCCACCCATGGCAAATGGCAGGTGCAATGCACGGAAGTCGGCGCCGGGGGTGACGAAAATGCCGGCGGAGGCAAAAACTGCGGCATTATTCAAAACGTCATAAGCGAAAAGAATGAAAACATCGCGATTTCGCTGATTGTCAGCAAAGTGAAGCGCGGCGACAAGTCTTCGACCTTCTTCCGGGTGTTTGCGCCCATCGGGGTTTATCTGCCGACCGGTATTCCGGTGGAAATCGACGGAGCTGCTTTGCCCAACCGCATGCAGTTTACCCGCTGTCTGCCCCGGGTGTGCGAAGGATTTGCCGAAGCCTCGCCCGAATCACTCAACAAATTCAAGAAGGGCAACGCCGCGACATTCTTTATTTATGATCGTCCCGGCAATGGTTTTCCAATGAAGGTTTCGCTTGAAGGCTTTGGTGCTGCACTGGCTG
>JANONM010000151.1:0-2063 GCA_031420855.1 Hyphomicrobiales bacterium | reverse complement strand
ATCATAGGCTTGTACCATCTTGCCTTCATACAGCGGCACAAACTCCTCCTCGCCCTTTTTCCAGCGGTTGCCGCCCACCGGATAGGCCCCCATTTTCATCAACTCGGCTTTGGTGCGGAACAGGTTTGAATCATTGGTCATGTGGAACATGGTCGAATACTTCACGGGCCACGCCGCCTTCGCCGTGCCTGATGAGCGGTCCACCAGCACGGGGACGCGGCCATAAATCGCCGTGGTTAACTCGGCATCGCGCTTGGTGCGGAAAATCGGTGCAGTTCCGGTATTGGGGTTGACCAGCGCAAAATCCTTGCCCGACAAGGCAAAGCATTTATCAGGGTCGGCCAACTCGCTCACCTTGTGCAGGTAAAACGCGCAATCGGCATGGTCAAACACGCGCTTTGCTCCGCCCATGATGATGGCGCAGAATTTGAAAGACGCATGAATGTCTGGAAAGAACACCTTCTTGTTTTCAAAATCAAACAACGCCGCCAAACGATTTGTGGTGGAAATAGAGCGGAAAAATTCCGACGCGGTTTTGTCAGACGCAATGCCAGACGGTGTGAGCAGCCCGACCAAGCCATTGGGCTTCACGAGGGACAAGGCCCGTTCCACAAACAGCGAATAGATATTCACGTCCCCGCCTGACAATAAAGGATAAGCCCCGCCATCCCGCGCCATGCGCAGCATGGCTGCAGCACGGGCTGCTGCCGCGTCATAGTGCAAGGCCAGCGGATCACCCGTTTTCTTCAGCTTATCCACCAAGCCCTTGCGCTTGGCTGCCGTGTCGGCGTGGGCAATTTCAGGTTTACGCGCCGCAAACCATTCCACTTCTTGAAACTTGATGCGGTCCCAGGGCGGGTTGCCAATCACCGCATCAAAACCGCCTGTTGGTTCATGGCTCTGCCAGTCGGTCCACACGCCGGGAAAAGCGATTTGCCAATGGTGGTAGCGCTCTTGCGAAGCTAACTGCTTCGCCTGTTGCAAGAGCAATCTGAATCTTTCCGCAACTTCTGCCTTTCCCGCTGCACCCTTCATCAAGTCTTGCTGCTTGAATTCCTTTTCACCGAGAAGATTTTGCTGCTCAAACTTGGCACCCCTAGGCTCCAGTCGGCCTTGGGCAATTTCAAATGGTTCACCAAAATTCCCGTCCAGCCACTCGTCAATTGCTTTCCGGTCTTGTTTGTCAGCAGGGTCAAGCCATTCCAATGCATGCAGCACGCTCATAAATGATGAAAGTGGAGCGGTTGCTGCGGATACGTCTTCAAAAGTTGCGGCACTGTTTTTCACGCCCGCTATGTCCGCGTCTGTATTCAACTCAATGGCTTCCATGCCTTTGCTGGACGCGCTGGCTCTTTGAATTGCTGAATTGTTGATCAACGCCCCGCGCTTGGCCAATTTGTCCATCACGCCGCGCACGGTTTCACCAAACAATGAATCACCACAGCGCAAATGATGATCCAGGAATGAGAGTGGTGCACCCACTGTAAACGTGTGCAGCCACAAGGCCACCTTGGCCAGTTCCACGGCCATGGGGTTTTTATCAACGCCATAAATCACGCGCTTCAAAACCATGCGGCGCACGATCAGGCGGTCGTCAAGCTGGTCCTCTTTCAGGGCCCAATTGTTGGCGTTGGCCTGTTCCATGATTTGCCCGCGTATCGAGGCAATGCGCCCCATGAGCGGCGAGGTGTAATCGTCTGCCACTTCCTTTGCAGCCAACGTTGCATCAATCACCGCATCGGCCAGATAATCCACAAGGTCCACCAGAAAATGCCCGGACCCCATGGCCGGGTCACAGACTTTCAATTCCAGAATAGCCGTCGCCGGGTCAAGAGCTTCCAGTGCCTTGCCCTTGAGTTTCGCCGCACTGGCCGTGAAAGTCGCCATGCGCTCTTTCAGCAATGGCCCCACAGTGCGTTCAATGATCAGCCGCACCAAATCGTCTGGCGTGTAGTAGGAACCGGAACCCTTGCGGGCGAATGTGTTCAGGCCAACTTCGAGGCCATGTTCACCATCAACCACTTCATGTTCGAGCAAGCGCTCATAAATCGAACCCAATTGCT
>JANONM010000150.1:0-1564 GCA_031420855.1 Hyphomicrobiales bacterium | reverse complement strand
AATGATCGCATTTTGCCTGAGGAAGGTGGATTTGCCCGCCATGTTGGGGCCCGTTAGAAGCCAGAGTGCCGGATCATCAATACCGAGATCACAATCATTGGCCATGAAGCGGCTTTCAGCATTCTTGGCAAGGGCGGCCTCAACCACCGGGTGTCGCCCCTCAACAATCTGGAAGGCCGTTGAGCTGTCAACAAGCGGGCGCACATGGCGCTGTTCCTCGGCCAGTTGGGCAAGGGCAGCAATACAATCCAGATCGGCAAGGGCCGCAGCACAGGCCGAAATGCTGGCGCTGAATTTCGTTGTGGCCGCAACCAGTGCCTCGAAAATTTCAAGCTCAATGGCCAAGGCACGTCCCGCCGCCACGCCGATCTTTTGCTCAAGTCCTGCCAATTCATCCGTCGAAAATCGCATGGCCCCGGCCATGGTCTGGCGGTGATAATATTTGATAATGCCTTCAGCATCTTGCATGGCGTCGGCCTGGGCTTGCGGCACTTCGATAAAGTAACCCAGTACATTGTTGTGTTTGATCTTGAGATTCTTCAATCCCGTACGCGCCGCATAATGGGCTTGCAGGGCAGCGATGACACCGCGTGTTTCGTCGCGCAAAGCCCGCATCTCGTCGAGTTCGACGTGAAAGCCCTTGGCCACAAAACCACCATCGCGGGCCAGCAGTGGCAGATTTTCACCCAAGGCCTTTTGCATATGCAAGGCATGGGCCAATGGAGACTGAAGCAAGTCGCCCAAAAGTGAGCCAATCACCTGTGGCAGATCATGTTGCGGCATGACACCAGCAATGGTGTGGGAAAGTGCAATCCCCAGCGCCAGGCTTGCCAGATCACGCGGTGAGCCACGCCGCGCCGTCACCCGCGCCAGCGCCCGCTCAAGGTCAGGCATGGCTTTCAGGTGTTGTCGCAGGTTTTGCCGGGCGCTGTCATTGTCATGAAACCAGCCCACCCCATCAAGCCGCCGGTTGATGGCATCCGCTTGCGCCAGAGGTCGCGCCAAAATAGCCGCAAGCCGTCTGGCCCCTGCTGCCGTCACCGTGCGATCCATCACCGCAAGCAAGCTACCTTGTCGCGTGCCCTGCATGGTTTTCGATAACTCAAGATTGGCGCGGGTTGCTGCATCAATCATCAGCCCCTGTTCAGCTGTATCGTGCCGGGGTGGCCGCAAATGCGGCATGGCCGCAACTTGCGTCAGGGACACATAATCGAGCAAGGCTCCCAAAGCCGCCAATTCAGCTCTTGAAAAATCGCCAAAGCCCAGTGTTGTCGCCACATTGAAATGGCTTTTCAAACGATGCTCGGCGGTCTGGCTGTCAAAGCGGCTTTGTGGCAATGGCGATGGTGAGGCATCGGTGACAGCCAACGCAGTTCGAACAACTTCCAAATCCATCAGATTATCCGCCAACAGGATTTCACTGGGGGCAAGCCTTGCCACGTCTGCCGCCAGCCTTTGCGGTGTCGTTGTTGTAACGGCAAATTCACCCGTTGAAATGTCAGCGTACGAAAGCGCCCATGCGTCGCTACCCTTGTGCCATACGAGGCACGCCAGATAATTGGTG
>JANONM010000149.1:0-8060 GCA_031420855.1 Hyphomicrobiales bacterium | reverse complement strand
GGTGATTCCGTCTCAACCAAAGGGACCTCATCCGCCCCGTTGGGGCACCTTCTCCACGAAGGCGTGGAGAAGGGACAGCTCCCCAATATTGTCCCTTCTCCATGCCTTCATGGAGAAGGTGGCCCCAAATTGAATCAGGGGCGCCGGATGAGGTCCCTTGGACTACAAGCACCTCGCACCAAAAAAAACACCCCGCTGTCTCCAGCGGGGTGCATATTCATCCGCTAACGGACTATTATGCAAACCACCAACGGTCGTACATGTAGCCGCCATCATGGTCGTTGTCGGAATTCAAGTCACCATGGGCAACCTTCTGAGATTGCGCGCCGACGTAGTTGGCGAACATCATCACCATCTGGCCACCGTCGTCATGCACGAGCTGTTGCGCTTCGGCATAAAGGGCGGCGCGCTTGGCATCGTCCGTCTCAGCACGGGCGATCGGCAGGATTTCGTTGAAGCGCGGGTTCTTCCAACGCGAATCGTTCCACGCCGCCTCCGCGGCAAGCGAAACGGTGAGCATGGCGTCAGCCGTCGGACGGCCGCCCCAATAGCAATGTGACCATGGCTTCTTGAGCCAGACGTTGTCCCAGTAACCGTCGTTTGGTTCGCGGATGACATTGATCTCGATACCGGCTGCCTTGGCGTGCTCAGACATAAGCAGCGCCGCATCCACGGAACCTGCGAATGCCGCATCGGCAGCCGAGAGGTCAACCTTGAGGTTTTCCATCCCCGCTTTTTTGAGCAGCGATTTTGCCTTGTCCGGATCATAGGTGTAGCTTGGCTCCGGATTGGTCGCGAACTTCATGCCCGTTGCAATCGGAGAGTCGTTGCCTGGCTTGCCGTAGCCGAACAGCACTTTGTCAACCAGGTCCTGGCGGTTGACGGCCCATTTCAAGGCCTGGCGCACTTCGAGTTTGTCGAAGGGTGCGACATCGCAGTGCATCGGCGCGTTGTAATACTGATAGCCCGACACATTATAAAGTTCGGTGTCAGGAGCAGACTTCAACAGGTCAATGGTCTTGAGGTCGGCTTTGTCGATGAAGTCCACTTCGCCGGCAAGGTAGGCGTTGGTGCGGGCTGCCGGATCAAGGATCGAAAGCTGCGTCACTTCGTCGAAGTTCGGCGGAGCGAAGGCGTTCGGGTTCCTCTTGAAATGCGCTTGCACGCCGGGTTCGAAACCGTCAACTATGAAGGGGCCTGCACCATTGCCCGAAAGGTCAGGCTTGCCGTCGACGAACGAAAGAATTGGGAACTGGTAGTTGGAGAGGTTGTAGGGGAAATCAGCGTCAGCGCCCTTCAACTCAAATACGACCGTTTCCGGGCCGTCAGCCTTGATTGACGTCACGCTCGCAAGATAGGCCTTGCCTGGCGACTTGGAGTCAGGGCCCGTATGGTAATTGATCGTGCCGACGACATCGTCTGACGTGAGTGTCTTGCCGTTATGGAAGGTGACACCCTTGCGCAGCTTGAAAATCCACTTCTTCGCGCCATCAGTCGGTTCAAAGCTTTCAGCCAGGTAAGGCACCGCGTTGCCCTTTGGGTCGATGCGGACCAGCGGCGCGCCCATCAGGCCCTTGCCGTAGGCAAAGTTCATGCCATGAGCCCAAGTGGCAGGATCAAACGAATCGGTTGTGGCACCGTGGCCCAGACCGGCACGGAAATGTCCGCCGGGCTTGGCTTCCGCGCGGGCGGCGGTTGAGAACAATGTTCCTGCGGCAGCAATTGTCATGCCGCTGGCCATTGCGAACTGCATAAAGTCGCGGCGTGACAGTCTGCCCCGCGTCACGGCCTTTTTGGCAAGTTCCAGTTTGTATTCAAATTCGGTCATGTTTCACTCCCTTGATAGAATTGGCGGTTATGATGTGTTTGAAACTCGAGGCAATCCAACGCTGCGGACCTTGTGCTTGCGTTGACGCCTTTTGCTCCCCACAGTTCTTTTTTGTTGGCTCCAAAGAACCTCGTCCTTTGTGCCGGACTGACATAGAGCCTCGCATGGGGCGACGGCGACGTCAATCTCCCTGCAACATGAAGTTTTTGCAATAACATGATCCACAACGACGGATTTTAACGTAAACGGGTCGTTTGGATGCCATTTGTTGTTTTTGTAACTCAGCCGCATTTTCGGGGGTCTTGAAGAATTGAAAAAGAATCGGATTGCGGTTGTTGGCAGTGGCATTGCGGGTTTGAGCTGTGCCTGGTTGTTGTCACAACGGCATGACGTGACGTTGATCGAGGCGGACCATCGCCTGGGTGGTCATTCCCAAACGGTTGATGTCAAATCGGCTGGGCAGACACTTGCCATCGATACGGGCTTCATTGTCAGCAACACCTGGACCTACCCAAATTTTACCGCGCTGATGGATTATCTTGATCAGCCCATGGTCAACACGCCCATGACTTTTTCCGTGAGCATGGACGAACGGCGCTATGAATACAGTGCCAATCATCTGGGCACGTTGTTTGGCAGGCCGCGGCAATGGATTGATCCCCTGCACCTGCGCATGATGGCAGACCTCTGGCGGTTTTATCATGCCGCCCAGCGGGATGCCAAAACCGTGGGTGCCGAAGTGACGCTTGGACAATATCTGCAAAAGGCAGGCTACGGTGCGGCCTTCATGCGCCGCCACATCTTGCCAATCGCTGGTGCCATCTGGTCTTCCACGCCAGATCAAATCGCCGCTTACCCCTTCAGGGCGTTTGTGGATTTTTTCGCCAATCACCAATTGTTCATTCTGGGCAAGCGTCCGGACTGGCGCAGTGTTGCGGGTGGCAGCCGAGAATATGTTGAAAAGCTGGTGGCTGATGGGCGGTTTGAAACCCGCCTCGGTTCACCCGTAAGGCGGATCAATCGCCACCCCCATGGCGTTGATGTTGAAATGGTCCATGGCGAAACAGCGCACTTTGATCACGTCGTGTTGGCCACCCACGCCGACCAGGCTTTGCACCTGCTGGCTGATCCGACCAACGAGGAGCGGCATTGGCTTTCGCCGTTCAAAACGTCTGCCAACACAACCTATCTGCACCGCGATGCAAGCCTGATGCCAAAGACCCGGCGTTTCTGGTCGGCCTGGAATTACAATGGCCACCAAAATGGTTCCGAAGAAAAGCTGTCGGTGACCTACTGGATGAATGCCTTGCAAAAACTGGATACGCCGGTGCAGCATCTGGTCTCGCTCAATCCGCCGGTATTGCCACATGAAGACATGCTGGACGGGGTTTACAGTTACCGCCATCCGATCTGCACTGCCGCCACCCTTGAAGCGCAAAAACATCTCTGGTCGTTGCAAGGTGTCAAACGCACCTGGTTCTGTGGCGCCTGGTTTGGTGCGGGCTTCCATGAGGACGGCTTGCAGGCCGGACTTGCCGTGGCCGAGCAACTGGGTGGTTTGGTCAGGCCCTGGAATGTCGATGCCCCATCGGGCCGCATTCATGTGCATGAGCAAACCCTGGGAGAGCAGGATGTCTTCCTGCCCGCCGCTGAATGACCAGAACCGATCAGGGTCCGCTTTCCGCCCTCTATATCGGCAAGGTCGTCCACAAACGCCTGCGCCCTGTGCTGCATGAACTGGAATACCGCGTGGCCAGCCTGTTGGTTGACGTGGATGATCTGCGCACAGGCTTGGGACTGAAACTGTTCAGCTACAATCGTTTCAACCTGTTTTCGCTGCATGACCGGGACCATGGTGCGACGGGTGATGGCGTGAGCCTCGCGGATTTCGCATGGGGCAAGCTGCGCGAATTTGGTCTGGCAGCCGACGTCAAGCGCATTGTGATGTTGAGTTACCCCCGTATTTTTGGTTACGCCTTCAATCCTCTCACCACCTTTTATGGCCTCGATGAAGCGGGTCATGTGCGGGGCATCATCTATGAGGTGCACAATACATTTGGCGGACGCCATTGTTATCAGGCAGGTCCGTTTGCCGTGGGTGACGACACATTTGCCCGGGTCGAAAAGGTTTTTCGCGTCTCTCCCTTTAATGGCGTTGACGGTCATTATGGATTGCGCTCTTCGGCACCCGGTGCGCACATCGCTGTCGGCGTTGCCTTGTCGACGGCGGACGGCCCCATTCTCAAGGCCTATTTCACGGGTCACCGAAAGCCCCTGACCGATTGGAATCTTCTCAAAATTCTGCTTACACTGCCTTTCATGACCTTGAAGGTAACAGCGGGCATACATTGGGAGGCCTTGAAACTTTGGCTGAAGGGTCTAAAAATTCATAGACCATCGGCATGAAGCGACCGGGGACATAGGGGTGGGTAATGCGATGAGTGAAGGTTTTTGGGGTAATCTCGTGGTGGCTGCGGGCAAACGCCTGATGCCCAAGACTTACAAGGGTTCTCTCGCCTTGACGCTGCCGTCGGGCCGCATGGTCATGTTGGGAGCAAAGGGTTCCGGTCCTGAAGCCAATCTGACACTGAAGAATTTCAAGGTCATCATGGCGTCAATCAGGCGCGGGCAACTGGGTTTCTTTGAATGCTATATGGCAGACGATCTCGCCACCAGCGACGCCACCCAACTGTTCCGTTTCTATCTGCAAAACCGCAGTGGTCTTGATGGTGCATCTACGGGTGTGTTTTTCGCCAGCCTGTTTGACAAGTTGTGGCACAAGAAACGCGACAACCATCGCGCCGGTTCAAAAGACAATATCGCGGCGCACTATGATCTCGGCAATTCATTCTATCAGCAATGGCTTGATGACACGATGAGCTATTCCTCGGCGGTTTTTGAAGGCAGCGGCAATAGCCTCGAAGCCGCCCAACAGCGCAAGATCGCCAAGGTGCTGGAAACTGCCGAAGTTGCCCCCGGCAAAAAAGTTCTTGAGATCGGCTGTGGCTGGGGTGGAGTGGCGGAAGCCGTGGGCAAGATGGGCGGATTTCTGCGCGGCATCACCTTGTCACGGGAACAATTGGAATTTTCCGAGAACCGCATGAAAGCCAAAGGTCTCGAAAAACAGTGTGAACTGGTGTTTGAAGATTACCGCGACACGACCGGCAGCTTTGATGCCATCGCATCCGTAGAAATGATCGAGGCGGTGGGCGAGGCCCATTGGCCCGCCTATTTCAAAACGCTGCATGATCGCCTGAAGCCGGGGGGCATTGCCGCCATTCAGGGCATTACCATCTCCGAAGATAATTACGATGCCTATCGCAATGGTGTTGATTTCATCCAGCGTTATATTTTCCCAGGTGGCATGCTGCTGACCAAAAGCATCATGCGCGAACAAACCCAAAAGGCCGGATTGCTGTTCGAACGCATGGAATGTTTCGGCCAGTCCTATGCCCAGACCCTCGCCCTGTGGCGCGAGCGCTTCGAAGCCGCCTGGCCCAAAATCTCCACCATGGGATTTGATGAGCGCTTTCGCAAAATGTGGTCGCTGTATTTGAGCTACTGCGAAGCCGGCTTTGCCGAAGGGGTGATTGATGTGGGTATTTACAAACTGCGCAAGCCTGTTTGATCTGTTCAAGGCTTGATCCGTATAGGATGAGGTCAATCGAAATCCAAACAGACCAAACGTCTCTCGCCCCCCAAATCGAGGCTCAAAGTGGTGCAACCTGTTATCGTGTGGTTCCGGCAGGATTTGCGCCTGTCGGATCATCCTGCGTTATCGGCGGCGGCTGCGGCAGGACCTGTACTTCCGGTCTTTATTCTGGATGATGAAACACCGGGAGACTGGCGCTGGGGTGGGGCATCGCGCTGGTGGCTGCACCGTAGTCTGGAAAAACTCGACATCAGCCTGCCGCTGGTTTTTCGGCGTGGGCGGGCCGAGGAGGTTCTGGCCGCACTGATTGAAGAGGTGAAACCGCAGGGCATCTATTTCACCAGAGACTATGCGCCGTGGGCTGGAGCGCTGGAAGAAAGAATAAAAAACCTTTGCGACCGCCAAGGCGTTGCTTGCCACCGTTATGGTGGTTTTCTGCTGCATGAACCAGAAAGCATCCGCAATGGATCAGGTGAATACTTCAAGGTTTATACACCGTTTTCCCGGGCCTGTTTTGCCAAGGGGCCGATCCGCCCCTTGAAACCTGTGCCTCAAATTCAGCCTTGGCAGGGCGTCGTGCAAAGTCTCATCCTTGCCGATCTCAAACTTTTGCCGACAAAGCCTGACTGGTCCGGCACCTTGGAGAGCCATTGGACGCCGGGTGAAGCGGGCGCACAGCAACGCCTCTTTGATTTCATCGACCATGGCCTGTACGGCTATGCCGAAGGCCGTGATCGTCCCGACCGACCCCATGTCTCGCGCCTATCAGCGCATTTCCATTGGGGTGAGATTTCACCCCATCAGGCTTGGCATACCGTCGAGCGGGCCATGCATGAAGATGAAGGAAAACTGGATCGCGACGGCGAGAAATTTCTGAAGGAAATACTGTGGCGCGAATTTTCCTACAGCCTCATCCACCACGTGCCGAGTTTTCCAACCAAACCCTTCCGCGCCGAGTTTGAGGATTTTCCGTGGACGGATGATCCTGACGCCTTGCAGCGCTGGCAACAGGGCGAAACCGGGTATCCGATTGTCGATGCAGGCCTGCGCGAACTCTGGGCCACGGGCATCATGCACAACCGGGTGCGGATGATCGTTGCGTCTTTTCTGATCAAGGATTTGCTGGTGCCCTGGCAAGCGGGTGAACGCTGGTTCTGGGATACCCTGGTCGATGCCGACATTGCAGCCAATGCGGCAAGCTGGCAATGGGTGGCTGGTTGCGGTGCTGATGCAGCACCTTATTTCCGGATTTTCAATCCGGTGTTGCAAGGCTTGAAGTTTGATCCTGACGGCGTTTATGTGCGCCGCTGGGTGCCGGAACTTGCCGGACTTTCCAACACGGATATTCACAGGCCTTGGGAAATGCCGGTGCTGCCGCGTCACTATCCAAAACCAATGGTAGACCACGGTTTTGCCCGTAACCGGGCGCTGGCGGCTTTCAAAACCATCAAGAGGAACGATACACCATGAAGATTATCGCCATTTCAGGTGCCTTGCGCAAAGCCTCCACCAATACCGGAGTGTTGCGGGCCTTGGCTGACATTGCGCCTTTGGGCATAGCAATTGATATCGCCACGCTGCACGGCATTCCGCTCTATGATGGCGACGTGGAAGCGGCTTCCGGCAAGCCATCAAGCGTTGCTGCCCTCGACCAGAAAATTCGCACTGCCGATGCCGTGGTGATTGCAACACCGGAATATAATTTTTCCATTCCCGGTGTGCTGAAAAATGCCACGGATTGGTTGTCGCGGGGCGGTTCGCCGTTTCGCTGGAAAAAACTTGGCATCATCGGAGCAGCAGCGGGTCCCTTGGGCACGGGCCGCGCCCAATATCACTTGCGCCAGAACCTGCAAGCCCTCGAAGCCATCGTCATGCCGAAACCAGAAGTTTTTGCTGGTGGCAATGAAAGCAAATTTGATGCTGACGGAAATCTGACCGACGAGAACTCGCGCCAGCATCTGGCAAAATGGCTGGAAGCTTTTGTGGGTTTTGTGAACGCGAAGATTTGAAGGTCCCTTTGGCCAATAGCTCACTGCACCACACAAGTTGTGCGGCCTTTGTGTGGTTTATTGCGAGGCCCAAATGATGCGGGCCATCCAGTCGACATTCTTGGCATCCAAGACCTTGTCTGGATGCTCAGGATTGAACGAGGCCAGTTCGATACTCTTGGCGGTTTGCTTTTTCATGATCTTGGCCATCACCTGGCCATCTTCTGTGCGCACCACCACACGGTCACCTTTGCGCACTGTTGCAGCGGGCGAAACGATAATGGTATCCCCTTCACGATAAACCGGCATCATCGAGTCACCGGTGATTTCCAGGGCATAGGCCGTAGTATCGGTGACACCCGGCACTTCAACCTCATCCCAGCCTTCGCCTGCCGGAAAACCGCCATCATCAAAAAAACCACCCCGTCCGGCCTTGGCAAACCCCAACAGGGGCAAAACCCGGCGTTTGGGCGGCTGGCCTTTCTTGCCGGCCAAGACTTCCATGAACTCATCAACAGGTGCACCAGAGGCATTCAGCACCCGGGAAATCGATTCCATGGTCGGCCAGCGCGGCCTGCCATCAGGGCCATTG
>JANONM010000148.1:0-3318 GCA_031420855.1 Hyphomicrobiales bacterium | reverse complement strand
CCCAATTACTTGCTCGAACGCGGCATCCGCTCCCTCCCCTGCGTCGGTGACGGACGTCAGAGCGGCACCAGCGGCTCCCCCTCCATCCTCAACGCCTCCCCCGAAGCCGCCGCAGGCGGCGGACTCGCATTGCTAAAGAACGGCGACATGGTGCGCATCGACCTCAACACCGGCGACTGCAACATGCTGGTGAGTGATGCGGAGTTAAAAAAACGCCGCGCCGAACTCGAAGCCAGCGGCGGCTACAAAATCCCCGAGAGCCAAACCCCCTGGCAAGAAATCTTCCGCAAGGAAACCGACCAGCTGGCGCAGGGCATGGTGTTAAAGGGTGCGACCAAGTTCAGACGCGTGGCGAAGGTGCATCCGGTGCCGAGGGATAATCATTGAGATGACTTCGGATTGGGTCGTCGTCACAGCCATCGCCACTATCAGCGGTGTGATTGGCGGATTGATTTCGGTCGTCTTTCTCCTCCTCGCAGTGCGGCGCAACGCGCAGGCCATCGCGGGTGCCACGGTGTAATCGTTGATGAGATTCGAGAAAGACGTTTTCGCGCTGATCGCCAACAATGCCGCACTCTATGTGAAAGGAACTGCCGGGCTTTCCAAGTTGACGGCGATCGAGAAGCTGGCGTTCGACAGGATTATCGGCGTGCAGATGTCACTGACCTACAGCGCCCATGTGCAGTTCCAGAACATTTGATCGACGATGAAGTCTGGGGCGCCTATTTCAACGCCTTGAAAAAATACATGGAAAAACTCGGGTTTCACGGGAGCTGGAAAAGTTTTGAAATGAGCTACCCAAGAGTTTTCGGGACATGGTCAATGGGGGACGGGCACGACCGGCTGCAAACTGAGAATGTGTGACGAAATCGTCTGGGTGGACTGAGGCTCACATTGCGGCAATTTTCGCAGCACGTTCTGGCAACATGCGACCCAACAAAGCGATGATGGGATGGGTGAGACCGCTTTCACCAAGCTCCTTGATTTCGTCTGACAGTTGGTCTGGCAAGGCTTTCGCCATGCCACGGATGCGTTCGATCAGTGCGTCGCTATCAACGCGGACGCTCCCGGCAAGTTTACGCCAATCGGAGAATCCAATGTCGTGGATCTTGTAGTGGTCGCCAATTTTCATAGCCATCCTGGCTTTCCTTGGATCGACATCTGAGTATGCGAGAATGCTTGCAATGTCATAGAGTGGTGCCAGCCGCACCATCCCTCTACCGCCGATGAGCAGGGAATAGTTTTTTGCGTGTGCATCAGTGCCACCGATCAACCAATTGAAAATGAGTGCATCTACAAATGAAGTGATGTCTGAATCAGCAGCGCTTTTGACAGAGTATTTTTTTCGACTTTTGCTGTCAGTTGCATTCGTGCGCAGCAGGTCGATTATCGCTTTTGGTCCAGGTCCTCCGTCGTTTTGATACTTGAGCGAAGGATGTATACGAAGTGCTTGACAGAAGTCCTCCTGATGAACGCGATGAATGGGAACTGTCTTCGCAAGTTCAAGCAATGATCGTGCTTGTATTGCATCGTCCAAATCAGGTGTTGCCATCACAGCCGCGTCCCGGTCCGGTGAATTTGGTAAAGTGGCGGCACGCAGTGCATTTAGAGCGTCTTGAGCGGCCATTTTCTCAACCGTTTTTTTGATTGTAACCCGATCATACCGATCAACAACAATCGCAGTTGTATCTTCGAACTGCATTACTTCCGAATCCGCCGTTGGCAATCCTAAGGCTTTTGCAAGCCTCAAGCATAAATGTTCATTCTCTGCATGACCGGCAAACCCTCCGGTTGGCGGCTTCAGAATATGCGTCGTGGGTGTGCGGCCTGAAGGAACGCCCCAACGCTGGCCATCAAACAAGAGCGCTGTCTTTGGTTGTGCACCAGCCAGGCTGAACTGGCCCGTATCGCGCGGTAAGCGGCTTGCGCTTGCGTCGACTTGAAGTGACCTCAGTCGGTTCGCAACATCAGCTTCGGTCAACCATTCAGTCTGTGCAGGTGGGGAGTTCAATATTGCGTCACGTCTGTCCGATCTTACAAACTGCACAGCCCCCGCACAGTCCTCGCCAACGTGGCTGATCAACGCAAAGGCATTGCGCGCCGAAACCTGGAATTTCTGAGCCCAGCGGCCCAAGACAAATTCATTGTCAGGCAGCAATCCCCAGATGAACGGTTCTATGGCGGCATGCGGGTGTTCTGATGCTGCCAGCAACATGGACAGGGACAACGGATACGCACCAGGGGAGCTTCGCCAAGTATCGGCATAAACGAAATTTAACCTGCCTTGAACTTGGCGGACCACGCCAACCTCGCGCCCATCCAAGAGAACCCAAAGCTCACTCATGTCCGTCGCTTTCCGCGCGCACGTTCAACGATGTCGTTGATGTTGGGACTCACAACTGGTGTATCACTCGAAATTTGTGCGGCCTCGCTCATGACAATGCCTTTGATTTCAACATCAACTGCCGCCAAGGCCCGAAGCACCAAACCCAAGCTTGCTCCCGGTTTGCCGCGTTCCACCTGATTGACCCATAGTCTGCCGACACCAATGCGGCTTGCCAGCTCGGCTTGATCAATACCGAGAGTTCGGCGTCGATCTCGAATGAGCGCGCCTATATCCGAGGATGTTCTGAGAGTGATTTGAACCATGTATGTGATCGCATCCATTTCGCAATGCATGCGATAACATACATCCTGCAAAGCATGCAATAGGATACATTCACCCCACACCCACCCGCACCATCGTCCACCCCGCCACCAGCAAAAACAACACCCCCGCCGCCCTTCCAATCCAAATCGTCACCATCGGAGACGCGATCAAAAAATCCCGGCTCTTTGCCGCCGCCAATCCCAACCCGCCGTAGATCAGCGCTTGCGTTGCTGCCGTAATCACCAGGTCAACGAGTTCAGGTTAACAGCATTCATGAGTTGGTGACGGGTTTGTGTGTGGTGTGATTCAATTGGCTTTCGATGATTTGGGAGGAAGCCATGAACGAAGCAGAACCACCACGCACCAAGAGCCTTTGGGAGCATTTTTCGGAGATCAGAGACAGTCGCCAGCCCTGCAAGGTGATGTACCGGCTGAGTGAGGTGCTGCTTTTGGTTGTTTGTGGGACGATGGCGGCCTGCGACGACTATGATGACATTGTTCTGTGGGGGAAGAAGCACCTCAACTTCTTGCGTGGACTGCAAGAGTATCACCATGGCATTCCTTGTGCTGATTGGCTGCGGGTGGTGATGAACCGGATCGATCCAGAACTGTTTGCGTCATGTTTCCTGAACTTCGCGGGGGAGCGCTTGCCGGGTGCGGTGGGCCAG
>JANONM010000147.1:0-5968 GCA_031420855.1 Hyphomicrobiales bacterium | reverse complement strand
GGGAACTTCAGCCAAGACTGCGACTTCATTGGGTACACCGTTTACATTCTTTTGAATGAAGGCACCGAGGATATCGGGATCAAGTGCCGGAGCTTCAACGGTGACGTCAGCTTGGGCTCCGCTTGCATCAGTATCAACAGTTGCCAGGGCTTCCCCGTCCATCGGCGTTTCGGTGACACTGACTTCGACATCTTCCGTGCCCGTCGATGCCGTTGGCATGGGATCGCTGGGTTCCTGCAGGGCAATTTGTACGCCAGCCACATCTGGCGCAGAACCTGGCAGCATTGTCCAGACCAGCCCGGAGAACAGCAGGAAGGCAGCCACCACTGAAGCCACGATGTTTCCATTATTGCCACCCGGCATTTTCGGCAGATGAGCCATGCTGGGCAATTTGATATTGATCGCCGGCAGTTTGATAAACTTGCCGAAATTCAGGATTTTGGCACTGGAAAGCGGGGCAGGTTGCGCCGGATGATGGCGCGGAGCCACTTGGGGCTGCGGCAGGAACGACAGATAGTGTTGCAGCAGCGGTTCAGGCTCAAAGCCCAGGAAACAGGCATAGGCCGCAATCATCTCAAGGGCTTCTGCCCGTGATGGCATATGGGTCATGTCGCCATATTCAATGGCTTCAAGGTGATAGGGATGAACACCTACAATCTCGGTGGTTTGCTCCAGTGTCAGATCGCGCGCTTCACGTTCACGCTGCAAAAACCAGCCAGCTTCACCCGCCGGATCAACCATGCCATCAGGCTTCTCTCGCCCTGCAGCCAATGCGACAGGAATATCCAAAGTGGGTTCACGGGGAGGGCGGCTGGACTGTTTCATGACTCTTGACCTTCGAGCGGCCAAAACCACTCAAGCTTGCTGACGAACAAACCATCAAGATGAACAACAATGGTGAAAGATGTCCTAACGCCGCTTTTTAGAGTACAACGCCATTGCGTTGGGCAAACTCAAGCAGGTCGCCGCGCAAGGAATGGGCTGCACTGGAAAGCCGGGGTTCCATGAAAGCCCAGAGCTTGCTTTGGTCCAAAGAACGAATCATCGCCTTCACCGGGCCAATGCCAGAGGGCACCATGCTCATGGAGGTCATGCCAATGCCGACGAGGCCCATGGCTTCAAGCGGCCTGCCTCCCAGTTCACCGCAAAGTGTCACGGTCTTGTTGTGGGCTTTGGCTTTTTCAACAATCTGCCGCATGGCTCCAAGTGCCGCCGGACTCAGGGGATCATAACGTCCCGCGAGTTTGGGATTGCCACGATCCGATGCAAACAGGAATTGCACAAGATCATTGGAGCCGATGGAGGCAAAATCCACCAGCGGCAACAATTGGTCGAGTTGCCAGAGCAGGGACGGGATTTCGATCATCACGCCAATTTTCAAAACCTTGGGCGGGTCGTGACGGCGCTTGGCAAGATAAGCCAATTCGCTGTCAACAACCGCTTTTGCTTGCAGATATTCAGCTACATCGGCGATCATCGGGAACATGATTTTCATTTCATGACCCGCCCCTGCCAGCAACATCGCACGCACCTGCAGGCGCAACAACGCCGGCCGTTCCAGCGCCATGCGGATGGAACGCCAGCCAAGGGCCGGATTCTCCTCTTTGGGCTGACGCAGATACGGCAAGGTCTTGTCAGCACCAATATCCAGCGTGCGGAAAACCACGGACTTGCCTTTGGCTTGCTCGATGATCTGCGAATAATGTTTGATCTGCGCCGACAGCCGGGGAAACCGCGGCGCCATCATGAACTGCAATTCGGTGCGGTAAAGCCCCACACCTTCGGCACCTGAATCATGCAGGTGCGGAATATCCACAATCAGTCCGGCATTGATGTTCAAGCTGATGGCCTGGCCGTCTTTGGTAACCGATGGCACATCGCGCAGGGCCGCATATTGCGCCTGTTTGCGGGCGTAGAACCGGACTTTTTCACTGTAGGCTTTTTGCAATTCGGGGCTGGGGCGCACCAGAATTTCACCAGCTGAACCATCGACAATGATTTCATCACCGGGATCAATCAGGTCGACAATGCCGGCAGCCTGGCCGACGGCGGGAATGCCAAGGGCCCGCGCCACAATGGCTACATGGCTGGTCTTGCCGCCCTCCTCCAGAATGACGCCGCGCAATTTGCTGCGGTCATAATCCAGAAGTTCGGCAGGCCCCATGGACCGTGCCACCACAATGGCGTTCTGTGGCAAATCCGTGCGCGATGCCGTGGCCTTGGCACCCGTAAGGATGCGCAGCAAGCGATTGGACAGGTCATCGAGATCATGCATGCGGTCGCGCAGATAGGGATCCTGCATGCGGGTCATCCGCGCCCGGTTGTCGTTCTGCACGCGCTCAACCGCTGCCTCAGCCGTCAAGCCCGTCAACACCGCCTCGCGCAAGCGGTTTACCCATCCCTTGTCATGGGCAAACATCCGGATGGTTTCCAACACATCGGAATAATCCGTGGCCCGCAGAGCATCCGACCCCTCAAGCAGTTCATCAACCTGCGTCCGCAACTGCTCCACCGCAGCAAAAAGGCGTAGTTCTTCCTGTGGAATATTCTCTGCAATAAGGTTGTGAATCTCGACGCGTGGTTCGTGCAACACGACAAAACCCAAGGCAATGCCTTCGGCGATGGCCTCGGCATTGATATGGTGGCTGCGCATATGGGCAACGTCGATCGCCACTTCCCGCGCCACTTCCTTTAAGCCACCCGACGCAATAACTTCGGCCAGCACCATGGCTGTGGTTTGCAGGGCTTCTTCTTCCTCGTCGTTATAATGGCGCTGGGTGCGGTTTTGCACCACCAGCACACCAATCACCGAGCCACCCCGCATCACCGGCACGCCGAGGAAGGATTGGTAAATCTCTTCACCGGTTTCCGGCAGATATTTGAAGGCCGGATGATGCTGGGCGTCTGACAAATTCAGCCCGATGGCCTGATCGGCAATCAGGCCTACAAGACCTTCGCCACTTTTCAGGGTGGATTTATGGACGGCCTCGGCTTTCAAGCCTTCCGACGCATAAAGCTCCAGAATGTTGCCAGGCCGCATGACATAGATCGAGCACACTTCAGCCACCATGTTATTGGCGATCAGGCCGACAATCTTGTTGAGGCGGGCTTGTGCTGTCTCCGGCTCCGCCATCACTTCCCGGAGGCGTCGGAGAAGGACACGCGGGCCAAGTGCGGGGCTGGGCATGGCGTGGTTCCTTAAGGGGTGAGACGCTTGGTGCGCGAAAACATTTGGTGTGCCGCCACTCTGGCAATCAACGGCCTGCCGCAAACAGCAGCCCGGACTGAACCGGACCTGGCCACATATGATTCAGCGCAAAACATATTTACTTTTTGTCCAATCCGTAGGCCGTATGCAAGGCCCTGACGGCAAGTTCCGTGTAAGCCTCGTCAATCAGCACTGAAACCTTGATCTCCGATGTGGTAATCGCCTGGATATTGATACCCTTGTCAGCCAGCGATGAAAACATCCGGGCCGCTACACCGGCATGGCTGCGCATGCCGATGCCGACAACCGAGACCTTGGCCACATCAGCGGAATGCACCAGTTCCGAGAATTCGACCTTGTCTTTCACGCCATTCAAAACTTCAATCGCCCGGCGCAAATCCTTGCGGGCCAAGGTAAAGGTAATGTCGGTGAAGGAGCCATCAGGAGAAACATTCTGCACGATCATGTCAACCGAGATATCCGAATCGGCCAGCGGACCAAAGATCGCCGCCGAGACACCCGGCTTGTCTTTCACATGGCGAATTGAAACCTTTGCCTCATCGCGCGAATAGGCAATACCACTGACCACATGTTGTTCCACAATCTTGTCCTCATCGCATACAATTGTTCCAGGCCCCGTGCCATCGGCCCTATTCTGGTCCGGTGAATCCGGCGGCTCGAATGACGAGCGCACCTGCAAAGGCACCCGGTAAACCATGGCCAGCTCAACTGATCGGGTTTGCAACACCTTGGCACCCAGCGAAGCCTGCTCCAGCATCTCCTCATAGGAAATCCGGTCAAGCTTGTGGGCCGCCGTGACAATCCGCGGATCCGCCGTGTAGACACCATCAACATCCGTATAAATATCACATGACGCATCCAGTGCCACGGCTGCAGCTACGGCAGAGGTGTCGGTTCCACCCCGCCCCAAAGTGGAAATCCGCCTGTCAGGACCTATGCCCTGGAAGCCGGCAATCACTGCGACCTGGCCCTGCTCCATGCGCTTCCTGATTTCGTCGGCGTCGATGTCGGTGATGCGGGCTGAACCATGCACGCCATCGGTTTTCACCGTGACCTGCCAGCCCTGCCAGGAGCGGGCGGGAATGCCCATGTCCTGCAATACGATTGCCAAGAGGCCAGCCGTAACTTGTTCACCCGTGGCGACAACGGCATCATACTCCCGGGCATCATGGATGGCCGCTGCCTGGCGGCACCACTCCACCAATTGGTTGGTGGTGCCCGCCATGGCCGAAACCACCACCGCCACGTGGTTGCCTGCCTTGACTTCCCGTTCCACATGGCGCGCCACATTGCGGATGCGGTCAATATCCGCAACCGACGTGCCACCAAACTTCATGACCAAACGGCCCATCTTCACTTCCCGACTCGTCAAAAGCCAAACCTACCGGAACATTGCTGTTCCGCCAATTATCAGGCGGTGGTGTAATCCCCCGGTACGGCGTTTGCGTTCTCATAGTGGACGATACCCTGCGATGCAATATAAGGGGGGCTCAATTTTTGCAACGGAACGCCGATGACACTCGATAGATTAAAAAGCCCTGTTTCCGCGGCTTTATCCCGGTCCGCCAGCCTCGATCCGGCGGAGGTCGAAAAATTCTCCAAAATGGCGGCGGAATGGTGGAATCCCAAAGGCAAATTCGGCGTGCTACATGTGTTCAATCCGGTGCGCCTCACATATATCAAGGAACAAGTCACCGCCCGCCTCGGCCGCGATCCGTTTGTGCGCGAACCCTTTGCTGGCCTGCGCTTGCTGGATATCGGCTGTGGCGGCGGATTATTGTCCGAACCCATGGCGCGGCTTGGCGCTACCGTCGTCGGCGTTGACCCCTCGGAAAAAAACATCAAAACCGCTTCCGTCCATGCCAGCGAAATGGAACTTGCCATCGACTATCGCGTCGGCCTTGCCGAAGACCTGGCAGCGGCAGGCGAAAAGTTCGACATCATCCTCAACATGGAAGTCATCGAACACGTCGCCGACCCCGCCGCTTTCGTGGCAACCTGCTGCTCCATGCTGAAACCCGGCGGCCTGATCTTTGTCGCAACCTTGAACCGCACCCTCAAATCCTTCGCCTTGGGCATCATCGGCGCAGAATATGTGCTGGGCTGGTTGCCAAAAGGCACCCACCACTGGGAAAAATTCATTACCCCTGAAGAACTGGAAACCTGGCTGAAAGCCAACAACACCGAAATCAAAGCCAAGTCAGGCGTAACCTACCACCCCCTCGCGGGGGAATGGCGGAGGTCGAATGATCTGGGCGTGAATTACATGGTGGTGGGGGAGAAAGTGATTTAGTTGCCCAAACGTTAATGCTAGTCTCGAAGACTTCTGAATTTCAGGAGCTTGCTGACTGTGCTGAAGTTTAATCCCTTCCAACCAAACAAAATCGTAGCTCCCGGCATGTTCGTTGGCAGAGTGGAGGAGCTTGATCAAATCGAAAAATGCTTGTTTCAGACACGTCATGGAAACCCGCAAAATTTTCTTATTACTGGCGAGCGTGGGATTGGTAAGTCTTCACTCCTTCTCTATGTCGACATGCTTGCCAAAGGAGACGCTGCTACAATTGACGATAAAAGATTTAATTTCATTACTTGTTGTATCGATTTGGGCAGCGCTCAAACTGAGTTTGACATCGTCCGCTCAGTTGCCAAGGGTTTGCGTGACGCATTGGCCGATGCCCATAAAAACCTAGAAGCCGCCCGACAGATTGTTGATTTTTTATCAAAGTGGGAGTTTTTGGG
>JANONM010000146.1:0-3631 GCA_031420855.1 Hyphomicrobiales bacterium | reverse complement strand
AGGTAGCGCAGCATCTGCGAAGACGGCGCTTCGGTTTCATTTTTGCTTTTGCCAGCACGGTCCAGCGGCAAATCCCATTTCTTGGATTCGACGATGCAGGCACCCTCTTCATATTTTTCGAAGGAAATGCGCTTGTCGGCTTTCGCCTTTGCGTCCGCATTGGAGAACATCAAGCCATCGGGAATGCTTTCACGGCCCTTGGCCGAAAGTGCTTGCTGGCGAACGTAATCTGCCCAATCCAGTTTTGGCAAAACCTTCCAAATCAGGTCATCTTCGGTTCTGGCTTCACTGGTTTTGGCGTCCTTCGGAAAGGCGTCAAACCAACCCTTGAGTTCGGCAGTGATTGTTGCAACGTGTGCATCCGACAAGGCTTTCCATGCAGCGGTGTCCTTGACGCCATAGGTCAAATAATCGCGTGTAAACAAACCGCCTTGATTCATTGCGTCCCCAATCCCGCCAAACCCTACGCGATTCACCCCCTCACGCAAAGCTTTCCCGCCGTCGCCGATGAGGGCGAAGAGGAGTAGGCTGAGTATGGTCAAAACAAAAGTCATGCCCCACTCTTTAGCAGGGCATGAACGTCACGTCAAGTAAATATTCCTATATGAGGAATTAAAACCTCAAAGACTGTCCGAAGCAAACGTATCGCAATCCTGCAGGCTTTTTGCTGCCATGCCGTTTTTGAACCAGCGTACCCGTTGTTCCGACGATCCATGGGTAAACGATTCCGGCACCACATAACCCTGTGAACGCTTTTGCAAACGGTCATCACCAATGGCAGATGCCGCATTCAAGCCTTCTTCAACATCGCCTTCCTCAAGGATATTGGCGCGGGCATTGGCTTCCTGGGCCCAGATGCCGGCAAAGCAATCAGCCTGCAATTCCATGCGCACCTTCAAGAGATTGCCTTCTTCCTGGGAAGCCGTGGCTCTTGCCTTCTGCACTTTTTCGGCAATGCCAAACTGGTGCTGGATATGATGGCCGACTTCATGGGCAATCACATAGGCCTGGGCAAAATCTCCGGGCGCACCCAGCTTGTTTTTCATGTCCTGATAGAACGAAAGATCAATGTAAATCTTGCGATCACCGGGGCAATAAAACGGCCCCATGGCCGCTTGGGCATTGCCACAGGCCGATTGCACAAAACCCGAGAACAACACCAGCGACGGCTTCTCATAGGTGCGTCCCATCTTCTGGAATACGTCTGTCCAAACCCGCTCCGTCGAACCCAACACGCGCGAGATAAAATCCTTGCCCGCATCCGCCGTCACATTGGCATTGCCTGTGCCAGTGCCTGGAACCTGGGCTTCCGTCACATCAGTCTTCGCCTCAGGCAGGCTGAATTCAGTGCTTTGGCCACCACCACCGCCGCCATTCACCATCTCAAGCAGATCAACCCCAAACAGGAATTTCAACGCAAAATAGGCCACGGCCAAAAGCACAATCGTCTTTATGGAAAACCCGCCGCGCCCGCCCCCCATGGGAATGTTCAAGCGCCGTCCGCCAGCGCCCCCCGGAAAACCAAATCCGCCACCGCCGCCGCCCTGGCCGCGCTTGTCTTCCACATTGTCCGAAGGTGCTTCATTGTCGAGACGCATCGCTGAACTCCTTTGAATTGGTCCCCACTTGCAGGGCCTCTGGCTCGCGAATTTGGCGTCTTGCTGCGGCAATTGCAAGGCTGGAATTCAACTGCTGCTGTTGCATGTGCCAGCATCTCTGAACTAAGACACCAATAACCATGACAGAAAAACTTGTAATCGGCCTCGCCCAACTCAACCCCACCGTTGGCGCCATTTCGCAAAACCTCGCAAAAGCCAAAAATGCCGTGAATGAATTGGCAAGCGCTGACATTGTCATGTTCCCCGAGCTTTTCATCGCCGGCTATCCACCGGAAGATCTGGTATTGCGCCATGCCTTCGTCTCTGCCTGCAAATCCGCTTGCGAAGAATTGGCCGCAACATTCAAAGACGGCCCGGCTATCCTCATGGGTTTGCCATGGCGAGAAAACGACAAGCTGCATAATTCAGTCGCCCTCCTCAACAATGGCAAAATCGAAACCCTGCGCCATAAATTCGATCTGCCGAATTATGGCGTCTTCGATGAAAAGCGGGTGTTTCAGGCAGGCCCTGCCCCCGGCCCCATTGCCTTCAAGGGCGTGCGCATCGGCCTGCCGATTTGTGAAGACATCTGGACCGGGGAAACCTGCGAAACCCTTGCCGAAACCGGCGCTGAAATTCTCCTCTCCCCCAATGGCTCGCCTTTCGAACGCAACAAGGATGATGTGCGCCTGAACCTCTCCGTCGCCCGCGTCACCGAAACCGGTCTGCCCCTCGTCTATCTGAACCAGATCGGCGGACAGGATGAATTGGTGTTTGATGGTGCATCCTTCGTGCTGAACGCCGATCGATCCCTCGCCCTGCAAATGCCGATGTTCGAAGAAGCCCTCGCCCTCACCACATGGCATAAATCTGCCAAGGGCTGGGTGATGGAAAAGGGCGAGATCGCCCGCTTGCCCGAGCGCGAGGAGGAAACCTGGAAGGCTTGCGTGCTGGGGCTTCGCGATTATGTCTTGAAAAACCGCTTCCCCGGCATTGTGCTTGGCATGTCCGGCGGCATCGATTCAGCCGTCGTCGCCGCCATGGCGGTTGATGCACTGGGGGCGGACAAAGTCCATTGCGTGATGTTGCCTTTCGCCTACACCAGCAACGACAGTCTGGAAGACGCCGAAGACTGCGCCAAGCGTTTGGGCGTGCGCTATGATGTGCTGCCCATCGAAGAACCCGTCGTGGGATTTGAAAATGCCCTCGCAAAAATCTTTGCCGGCCGCAAGACCGACACAACTGAAGAAAATCTGCAATCCCGTTCCCGTGGCGTCATTCTCATGGCCATCTCGAACAAACTGGGATCAATGGTGTTGACCACAGGCAACAAGAGCGAAATGAGCGTCGGCTATGCCACCCTCTATGGCGACATGAACGGCGGATTTAACCCGATCAAGGATGTCTACAAAACCGAGGTGTATCGCCTCGCTGCATGGCGCAACACGATAAGCGAAGTCATCCCTGTACGGATCATCACCAAAGCCCCCACAGCAGAACTCCGCGAAAACCAGAAGGACCAGGATTCACTTCCCCCCTATGATGTACTCGATGATATTCTGGACGGACTGGTGGAACGCGAACAATCGGTTGCGGAGATTGTTGCACGCGGCCACGATGTAGCACTGGTAAAACGCATCCAGCACATGCTCTACATCGCCGAATATAAAAGAAGACAGGCAGCACCGGGCGTGAAAATTACGCGACGGAATTTTGGCAGGGATAGAAGGTATCCGATCACCAATGGCTTCAGGGACCAAACCCGCTGAAACACCCCACCCCTGCCCCTCCCCAAAGATTGGGTAGGGGTGAAAGGAACCACCTCTACCCGTTCTTCGCGGGGAGGGGCAGGGGTGGGGTGCCCAAGGTTTCATGACAGGCTCACACTCAATCCAGTCTTGCCCATTCTTGACGCAAGCGCCTTGTCCCGCTAGCCCTTGCCGTCATGACCTCAATCGTTCGCTTCGCACCCTCGCCCACCGGCCGCATCCACATCGGCAATGCCCGCACCGCCATTCTGAATTGGCTGATGT
>JANONM010000145.1:0-9994 GCA_031420855.1 Hyphomicrobiales bacterium | reverse complement strand
CACATCGCCGATCTTCAGTTCACTGATCAATTGCTTGTTCTTGTCGAGCACACCCGCCACATCGGTCAACAATAGAAGGCGCTTGGCACCTGTTGCCGTGGCAATCGCACCCGCTGCCGTATCGGCATTGACGTTATAGGTATCACCATCCCAGCCCACACCGATGGGAGCAACGACAGGAATCGCATCGGCCTTCATGATCATGGTGAGGATTTCGGAATTGACCCGGGCCGGTTCGCCCACCTGACCAAAATCAATGGTGATCATCTTGCCGGTTTCCGGGTCTTTCTTCTGCTTGGTGTAGCGTTCGGCGATCAGCAGATTGCCATCCTTACCCGACACACCAACGGCCCTGCCCCCGGCCTGTTGAATGGAAGCAACGATGGCCTTGTTGATGGAACCTGCCAGCACCATCTCAACCACAGCCATGGTCTCATCATCAGTGACGCGCAAGCCTTCGCGGAATTCGGCTTTGACTTGCAGCTTGTCCAACATTTTATTGATTTGCGGTCCGCCGCCATGCACCACAATGGGGTTGAGGCCACAGACTTTCAGCATCACCATGTCCCTGGCAAACTGCTGGGCCAGCTTGGCATCGACCATGGCATGGCCACCAAATTTGACGACAATGATCTGGTCGTCATAGCGCTGCAGAAACGGCAAGGCTTCCGAGAGAATGCGGGCAGTTTCGTTGACGGGAATGTCGGCAGATGTCATGGGCACCTCTGGGCTTTGACAGGCGCTTATCGGAATTCCCAGGGTTTGGAAAGCCGGGTTTTCACGGAAGAGTTTAGTTTGAATCTTCCCCGCGTTCTGGCGCATCAAGGCCACGCAAGACAAGATCAGGCTTTCCCGGCAGCAGGTCTTCAAGGAAATAGGCGCCAAGCTCCGTGCGGCTCGAAAGGCCGGATTTCCGGTAGACCGAGACGGCCTGTTGACGGACAGTGGTTTCCAGGGATCCCCGCATGTTGGCAATTTCCTTGAAGCTCAAGCCCTTGAGCATGAGAAGTGCAACATCTGCCTCACCGTCGCTCAGCTTCCAGATTTGGAATTGCTTGCGGATGGCATTGCCCAAGCCTTCGACATGCACGCGGGCCGCATCGCGCCACACGTCACTTTCGCGGCGCACCCGGTTGAGGTCCTTGATCAGTCCATGCCGCTCTGCCTTGAGTTCGCGGGTATCCAGCACAACGCTTGCCGTGGCCGCGATTGCTGCCACCAGAATGGCTTTTTCCACCACGTCGAGCAGAAAACGCGAGAGCACGAAAACTTCGTCATTCTTGAACTGGTCAAGCAATATCAGGATGCCGACCAACACCAGCGACAGCAGGGCAAGCGTGTATATCCGTCGCATGCAGATCACCCTTTCTTGCAAGGCGGGAGGAACGCTCCTCCCGCCTGCACCTTAGCCTCCAGCACCATAGCCTATTGGGTCTTGAATGCACCACTTTGCAGTGTTTGATTGCCATTGTCAGCGATGGCAAGGACCTCCCATTTATATTTGGTCGCCGCTTCAAAGAAAACTTCGGCGATGGTGATGTTCTGGACATTGGCGGGCAAGATCATGCTGAGGCCGCGCTTGCCAACCATGCGGGGATGGGGCTCCTCGTCCTTTTCGATGATCAGCTGGTAGGCGATGATATCGGCCTTGCTGCCATCAAGGTTAAGGCCATTTCCGGACCAGGCGACGTTGGTGTCAGCAACGGCGATCACAGCATCCTCCTTCGGCGAGAGCAGCGTTACACCCTGCGGGATTTTGTGGCTGAGTGTCGCCGTACCCGTCATCTCGCCCGAAGCGCCGCCCTCAGCGGAGGCGGTGGCGCGGAACTTGTAGACGCCCTCCGGCATCTTGGCCAGAATGGTTGCAAGCGGCATCTTGGAGTTTGCAGGCTCCACGGTTTCAAGGAAGAGTTCGGTCATGCCGAGCCCTTCGATTTGTCCCAGCGGCTGGAATTGTGCCACTGGACCGGCGGGTCCCGTCAATTCGAGTTTCTGCCAGCCGTCGGCATCAAGCGAAATCTGAAAACCGGTGTCGCTGTCCGTGGCATTGTGTTCGATGATGACTTTCGCCTGTTTCAGTTTGACATCTGCTGCCGCCACTTGGCACAGCGACAAGACGGCCAACAGGGAGGTGGTTAGATGGAGTGTGAGGAATTTCATGGCAATGCTCCCAAAGGTTCAGCAGGCCGCGATTGGCCTGACCTCAAGAAGTTTGGCAGTTGCTAGGGAAATGACCATCCCACAACTGTGCAAGATTGCATGCTGCATGGTATTTCTCGCATAGGCGTATGATGTTTCTCAGAACATCGCCGCGATTTCGGCGCGCAGTTCCGGCATGCCGGTTGCCTTGTCGGATGATGTCGCGTGGAACGCTGGCATGGCGGCGGCGCGGGTTTTTAATATTAAAGCTGTGGCGGCGGAAATTGCGGCGAGTTCGGCGGGCTTGATCTTGTCGATCTTGGTGAGGACGATTTGATAGGCGACAGCGCTGTCATCGAGGAGATCAAACATCTCGAGGTCTTCGGGTTTCACGCCGTGGCGTGAGTCGATGAGGACAAAGCAGCGCGAGAGGCCGGGGCGGCCGCGGAGGTAGCCGCGCAGTGTGGCTTGCCATTTTTTGACGTCAGCCTTGGGGGCTTCGGCATAGCCATAGCCCGGCAAGTCCACCACGGTGAGGCGACCTGCCACATCAAAGAAGTTGAGTTCGCGCGTGCGGCCCGGGGTGTTCGAGGCACGGGCGAGACCTCTGACACCTGTCAGCGCATTGATGAGTGAAGACTTGCCGACGTTTGATCTTCCAGCGAAGGTGATTTCGATGCCGCGGGCGGGCGGTAGTTGTTCAAGTTGAGCCACGCCAAGTCGAAATGAAGCCGGGGCGGAAAACAGTTGCCGCCCCGCTTTCAGTTGTTCGTCGGTGAAGTCCTGCTGCGTCACGTGACCGCTTTCTTTTTCAGGAAGGGAAGGCTCTCGCGGATATTTCCTAGAATATCCACATCAGCACCATTCTTCTTCATGATGTAACTTTGTTGAAGGATGGAAAGCAGATTGCTCCAGGTCCAATAGATCACCAGTCCGGCAGGCATGGTGCCCAGCATGAAAGTGAAAATCACCGGCATCCAGTTGAACATCGAGGCCTGAATGGGATCGGCAGGGGTTGGGTTCAGGCGCATCTGCACCCACATGGTAATGCCCATCAGGATTGGCCAGATGCCCAGCATCATCAAATGGGGTGGCGACCACGGGATCAGGCCGAACAGCGTAAAGAGATTGGTGGGGTCGGGTGCCGACAGATCGTGGATCCAGCCAAAGAATGGCGCGTGTCGCAGATCGATTGTCGTGAGAATGACTTTATAGAGCGCAAAGAAAATCGGAATCTGGACAAAGATCGGCAAGCAACCGGCCAATGGCGAAACTTTCTCTTTTTTGTAAAGCTCCATGGTGGCCTGTTGCTGCTTGGTGCGGTCATCAGGAAACTGGGCCTTGATCTTTTCCATTTCAGGCTGGAGCTTTTTCATCTTGCTCATGGAAGCATAGGACTTGTTGGCGAGTGGAAAGACTGCCAGTTTGACAATCACCGTCACCAGCATGATGGCGAGGCCGAAATTGCCCATGATGCTGTTTGCCCAATGCAACAACTTGAACATCGGGCGGGTGAGGAAGCCAAAATATCCCCAATCGATCATCAGGTCGAATTTTTCGATTTTATATTTCTCGCCAACCTTGTTGACCGTATCGACGATCTTGGCACCGGCATAGAGATGATCCTCGGCGACAACGGCAGAGCCTGCTGGAACAATCAGGGGATCGGTCGAAAGGTAGTCCGCTTGATAGGCGTCGCGCTGACCTTGCTTCAAGTGCTGGTAAGTGACGACCATTTGGCGGGACTGGTCCGGCAGAATCGCTGTGGCCCAATATTTGTCGGTGAAGCCCAGCCAGCCACCACGGGCCGGCACTTCGATTCTGCCACCTTCCTTGGCGACAGAAGAGTAGGATGCTTCCGTCAGCTTGCCATCTTGCACGCCGAGAAGGCCTTCGAAGAAGGTCCAATAGCCAGCGACCAATGGCGTGTCCTGGCGCTGCACGCGCGAATAAGGCAGCAGCGACACGGTGCTGGCCGTGCGATTATCAACAATTTGGCGAACGGTGAAAACATATTCGTCGTCGATTGCAATTTCGCGGCGGAAAATCAATCCTTCACCATTGTCCCAGGTCAACACCAGCGGCTTGTCCTTGCCAAGAGATGATCCTTCAACGGCTGTCCATTGGGTTTTCGAATCAGGCAGTTTGAGGGTTTGGCCTTTTGTAGCGACGAGACCTTGTTCGACGAAATAGGCATTGGCCGTGCCAGAAGGTGACAGGAGGGTGATCACCGGGCTTTGTGGGGTGGCGTGTTCGCGGTAGTTGTTGAGTTTGAGATCATCAATCTGTGCGCCTGTGAGATTGATGGAGCCAGACAGTTCCGGCGTGTCGATGGGTACGCGCTTGTTTGTCGTTAGAGCGACTTGACGATCAATCACGAGAGGTGCCACAGGACTTGCGGGTACCTGGCCTGCTTCGGTTGTTTGCACTGGTTTTGCCGGATCAATCGCCGGCCTCAACGGCATGAAGAAAAATTGATAGCCAAAGACAATCGCCATGGAGAGCACGATCGCCAGAATAAAATTCTTCTGGTCCGGAATGACAGGTTTCTGGCTCATGGTTTGGGCTTGTCCTTTTGGCGTCGGAAGGGCTTTTGGCCCTCGCCGGAATGAACGCGGGTGACGGCTGATATAATGTCTTTGCGCAAGTCTTCAAAGGGGCGGTTTTCGGCCCCCATCCGGCCAATCAGCACGTAGTCGGTTTGGGGTTTGGCGATGTCAGGCAAAACCTGCTTTGCGGCCTCGCGCATCCGGCGCCTGATGCGATTGCGGATCACCGCGTTGCCGAGTTTCTTGGTGCAGGTATAACCGACACGAAAGGCCTTGCCGTCTGCCCGTTGCAACGCCTGAACAACAACCGCCGTTGCGGCAGCAGAAGGGGCTTTGGCCGCAGCGAGGAACTCACGCCGGCGCAGAAGCCGCTCCATTTGAAAGTATTAGGCGCTCAGGCGCTTGCGGCCAGCAGCGCGGCGGCGGCGAATCACATTGCGACCGCCCACAGTTGCCATACGGGCCCGAAAGCCATGGCGGCGCTTGCGGACAAGCTTGGAGGGTTGGTAAGTGCGCTTCACGTCGAAACTCCGTATTTGCAAAAGCCTTCGGACAAGTTCTTGATGACAAACAATTATTTGTCGACAAACGGCTCGCAAAAAAGCCATGAACCCGCATACCGAAGGCTTGGATATCCTTAAGGTTGGGGGGCTTATGGCCAATGCCCGATGAAATGTCAACGACAGCGGCGGAGAAACCTGTGATCACGCTTGGCATTCGAGAGATCACCAGTTGAACACGGGGATTTAATTCTCATCACGAGGTGGTGAGGCCCCCTGTTCATCGGCTTTTTCCCGCGTATAGGATCAATCACACGAAAATTGCAAAGCCTTCCCGGCAGGCCAAATTGAAAGCACACCCCGATGGATGAACCAGTCACAGTTGCCAAACCCTTGTGGCGACGGCTTATCGGGCCAGCGGTTATCGTTGCCCTGATGGCCTTGGGCTTCAGTTTGGGTTTGCACAAATACCTGACACTGGAAGCCATCGCTGCGAACCGGGCCGCCTTGCAGGCCTATACTGACCAACATCTGTTGCTTGCGCTGGGCTTGTTCATGCTGGTCTATATCACAGCTGTAGCCCTGTCCTTTCCGGGAGCCAGCGTGCTGACCATTTTGGCTGGCCTGTTGTTTGGCTGGCTGGCGGGTGGCGTTGCCGTGGTGATCAGCGCCACGATTGGGGCGGTGATCTTGTTCAAGATCGTCAACACGTCCTTCGGCGACGTGCTGGTCAAAAAGGCTGGCCCCATGCTGTCGCGCATCAATGCGGGATTTGCTGCGGATGCCTTCAACTACCTGCTGTTCCTGCGGCTGGTGCCGGCCTTTCCGTTCTGGCTGGTGAATATTGCGTCGGCCCTGGCGAACGTGAAGCTGCGGACCTTTGCACTTGCTACTTTGATTGGCATCATTCCCGGCACATTTGCCTTTGCCTTTCTGGGCGAAGGCCTGGACAGTTTGATTACGGCCCAGTCGGCAAGCCATGACGCTTGCGTAGTCGCCAAAGGTGCAGCAGCCTGCCCGTTTGAACTTTCGGCCTCCTCGCTGATTACCAAAGAGCTGCTGATTGCCTTCGCCGTTTTGGGCGTGGTCGCGCTGATTCCTGTTGCCCTGAAGAAATGGAGAAACGCCCATGCTGTATGATCTCGCCATCATTGGGGCCGGTTCAGCCGGATTGTCGGTTGCAGCAGCTGCGGCGCAATTTGGTGAAAAAGTTGTGCTGTTTGAAAAAGCCGAAATGGGTGGCGATTGCCTGAACACCGGTTGCGTTCCTTCCAAGGCGCTGCTGGCGGCTGCCAAGGCAGCGCAAGCCCATCGCTCATCAACGGTTTTTGGCGTGGCGGCCCATGAGCCGGAAATCAACTTTGCCGGGGCCATGGCCCATGTCGAATCCGTCATAAAGACCATCGAACCCCTGGACAGCCAGGAACGCTTTGAGGGCTTGGGGGTTAAAGTTGTGCGAGCCGCAGTGCGGTTTACTGGTGTGAACACTTTGGAAGCCGAAGGACAGATTTATATGGCGCGACGCATTGTCATTGCCACAGGTTCACGCGCGGGCGTGCCACCGATTCCGGGGCTTACCGATGTGGGGTTTTTTACCAATGAAAACATTTTCAAAAACCGCGAATTGCCACGCCATCTGATTGTCATCGGCGGCGGTCCCATCGGCATGGAAATGGCGCTGGCGCATCGGCGGTTGGGTGCTGAAGTGACAGTGCTGGAGGGTTTCAAGGCTTTGGCCAAGGATGATCCGGAATTGACGGTCGTTGTGTTGGATGCATTGAAAGCCGAGGGCATCCAGCTTCGCGAAGGCATCAAGATCGAGCGCATCGAAAAATCAGCGGATGGCATTGTTGTGCATGCCGCCAATGATGAAAAAATCGAAGGGTCACATCTACTGGTGGCAGCCGGTCGGCAACCCAATGTGGAAGGCTTGAATCTTGAAGTGGCGGGCATTGAATTCAGCAAGCGCGGCATTACCGTTGATGCAGGATTGCGCAGTGTTTCAAACCGCCGGGTCTATGCGGCTGGCGATGTGGCGGGCGGTTTGCAGTTCACCCATGTGGCGGGCTATCACGCGGGCCTCATTATCCGCAGTGCATTGTTCCGATTGCCCGTCAAAAACCGCACCGACATCATCCCCTGGGTGACTTACACTGATCCAGAACTTGCCCATGTGGGCCTGACCGAAGCCGATGCCCGCAAAGCCCATGGCGACAGCATTCGCGTGTTGCGTTGGCACTTCAAGGAAAATGACCGGGCGCTGGCGGAAGGAAAGGCCAAGGGATTGGTGAAAATCATCACCAACAGCAGGGGCGTGATTCTTGGGGCGTCAATTGTCGGACCCAACGCTGGTGACCTGATTGCCATGTGGACACTCGCCATCAGCCAGAAACTAAAGGTCTCGGCGATTGCCGGCATGGTGCTGCCCTACCCCACATTGGGAGAAGCGGGCAAACGCGCCGCTGTGACCTACTATGCCGAACTTGCCAAAAAGCCCTTGATCCGCAGGGCCATCGGCTTTCTGAAAAAATTCGGCTAAACTCCGCCCATGGTCGCTTCACCTCCCCTCCCCTCCCGCCTCGGCGGTCTCTCCGGCAAGGTTCTCGCCCTCACCATCATTTTCGTGATGCTGGGTGAAGTGCTGATTTTTTTGCCGTCCATCGCCAACTTCCGCATCCAGTGGATGAAGACCCGCATTTCAATGGCCGAGATTGCGGCACTGGCTGCCGAAGCTGCACCGGGGCGCGAGTTGGATGAAGCTCTTCGCAAGGAAATTCTCATGGGAGCTGGTGTTGTTGCGGTTTCCCTGAAGCGGGGCGAGACACGCCAATTGATGCTTAGCAGCAATGAAGACGCCAGTGTCGAGGAGACTTTTGACTTGCGCCCGGGCCACCATTACACAACCTTGCTGGAAGCCCTGAATACCCTGGTGCGAACCACCGACAGGATTATCAAGGTCACGGATTTTCCGCCCAACATGTCGGGGGATGTCATCGATGTGGCGTTGCACGAAGGCCCGCTGACCAAGGCCATGCGGGCCTATGCCCTCAACATTCTGTTGTTGTCGATTGTCCTGTCACTGGTTGTGGCGGCGATGATCTATGCCGCGCTAAACCGCGTGCTGGTGCGGCCCATGCAACATCTCTCGCGCAACATGACGTTGTTCGGCGACATGCCGGAAGACCAGAGCCGCATCATAAAACCGTCTCACCGGGCAGATGAAATCGGCATCGCCGAACACGAACTGCATGACATGCAAAGCCAGTTGCAAAGCCTGTTGCAACAGAAGTCACGACTTGCGGCGTTGGGTCTGGCAGTCGCCAAGGTAAGTCATGATCTTCGTAACATGCTGACATCAGCGCAACTGATTTCGGATCGGCTGGGAGATGTGCGCGATCCCAATGTACAACGTTTTGCCCCCAAATTGATCACCTCACTCGACCGGGCAATCTCATTTCTGAACCAGACCCTGACCTATGGACAGGCCAAGGAGCGGCCGCCACAGCGGAGCAAATTGCTGGTGCATGATGTGGCTGAGGATGTTATTGAAAGCCACCAGTTGGCGTCAATCCCGCTCCACCTTGACAATGCAGTGCCACGCGACTTGTTGGTTGACGCAGACCGGGAACACCTCACCCGCATTCTCACCAATCTGCTGCGCAATGCCATTCAGGCCTTGGATGCCTCGCCTGCACAACAGCCGTCACCCCGCGTGACCCTCAGGGGTTCACGGCAGGGCAGTGTCACAACCATTGAAGTGGCAGACAATGGTCCCGGTATCCCGGCGGCGGTGCGCGACAAACTGTTTGAAGCCTTCCAGACAGCAGCCAGGCCCGGCGGCACGGGCCTCGGTCTCGCCATCTCAGCCGAACTCGTGCATGCCCACGGCGGCGAGATTTGTGTTGGAGAATCGTCTTCGCGCGGCAGTGTATTTATCGTTACCATTCCAGATGCACCTTCTGGACAGGTGAAAGAAGCAATACGCCTTGCACCCAAACGCCAGTCAAAATGATGCGCGACCAAACACCAGCGAAGGTGCTTGCCTTTCTGAAAACAGCGGGCTATGGAGACCTCGTTTCCGGCACTGCGGTGCAATCGCGAAACACAAGCGCCCGTAGCTCAGCTGGATCAGAGCACTAGACTACGAATCTAGGGGTCAGAGGTTCGAATCCTTTCGGGCGCGCCAATCTTTTCAATGACTTGGTCAAATGCCCTTGTTGGAGTGTCGTAATGGGGTTCCAGCGGTGCAGGAATTTGCAGGTTTACTAGCCTTCCATCATGGCGATCAAGGCAAAAGCAAAAGAGCCAGAGTTTCCCCCAGCCCCTTGCCCAGTCGGCGATAGTGAGGCCCGAAACTGTCGCCCTTCACTTGCATGATGTGGACGCCTTCAAGGTCGCGATTGCCTGTTGAATTCAGAGAGTCTTCCTACTGCAACTCAAAACCCGACGGGTTTCGCAAGAGTGCCTCGGCACCTTCAGAGATTTCACGAACAATATCACCGGCGGGTTTAATTGCGTGGATCAGATCAATGCCTTCACCGGCGAAGACGACGGCCGTATTAATGTCACCTTCACGCATGGCCGTCCAGAACCTGGCCTTCTGGCTGTCAAGGTGGATTGCAAGCTTTTCCTCATTTCCATGCCACTCAGCCGTGAAATCATTGGCCAAGGCGCGGCCAGAATATCCAGCAGGCCAGTCAAGCCCCCGAATAATATCAAAAATTCGTGTGCGGACTGTGTCATCGCCGCTGGATCGGGTGAGAAGGTTTTTTGCGTTGTCATGACCCAGCGCTTGGAAAAAACCTC
>JANONM010000144.1:0-2619 GCA_031420855.1 Hyphomicrobiales bacterium | reverse complement strand
TGTCAACGCAAAGTGAGAATGTCCCCTGACTGTGCAAAATGAGAATGTCCCTTTGCGGTGGAGGCTGTGGGTAAAGCGGGCGTAGCGCGCTATCAAAGGGCGCTGTAGCGAAGCCCGCTTTATCCATAGCCGTGGGCGGGGTTTGGCTTTGGTTTTTGGGCTGAGATCGAGGTGATGGTGTTGAGGCGGGTATCGATGGTTTTTTCATCTTCGGCTGGTGCGGGATGCGGCAGGTTGCGGAACGCGGTGACATCGAGAACGCGGTCCTTCCAGGTGACCTGCAAGGTGCCTTCGGGAAAGTGGCGCAAGGTGACCCGGGCACCCCGCAAGGCGATGCCGGCGTCTTTGGTCTTGACGCAATACATGGTGCCGGAGGTACTGAAGGCCAGGGCCTTGGAGAGTACCCGTTCTTCCTGTCTGGCCAGTGCGGCATCCAGCGCTTCGGGGGTTTGCGTCCAGGGCCTGTGGGCATTGGCCGGATCGCGAGGCACGACGGCAAATTTACTGTTCCAGACTGCCAGGAATTGCGGCACGAAGTCTTGGGCCGTTTCGATGCTGGATATGCCTGCGAGCCGCATCTCCTTGACCAGGCGGTCCTGCAGGGTCTGGTTGGCACGTTCGACACGGCCTTTGGCTTGCGGCGTCAAGGCATGAATGGCTTCGATATCGAGGCGTGTTGCGACACGGCCAAACTCGGTCTTGCCGTCTCCGCTGTGCGCATCCTTGGCATTGACACGGAATATCCCGTGGCGGTCGCTGTGGAATGCCAGCGGTACGCCATGGGCCAGCACATGGGTTCTGAGGGCCAGAAGATAGGCCTTTGTTGTCTCGGCGGGGGTAAACTGCAAGGCGGTCAGACGGCCAGTCGCATCGTCAATGAAGACAATCAGGGTACAACGCGGACCCCGGCCTTCGAACCAGTCATGTGGGGATCCATCGATCTGGATCAACTCGCCAAAGCGCGGTCGCCGCTCGCGCAATTGAAACACCTTCTTCTCTTTGCGCCGTTTGGGACGCCATAATCCATGCTTGACCTGCAAGCGCCGCACAGTCTCGCGCGAGATCGATATCTGCTCACGTTCACCGAGCTTCTCAGCCGCAAGCGTTGGTCCGAAACCTTGGTATTGACCACGCAAAAGCGACACGATCTGCACCTCGGTTGCGGCAGAAAACCGCAACGGCGACACCCGGCCACGCTGGCGTGATACCAGCCCCGCATCACCAAGATTACGCCAGCTCCGCACCAGACGCTTCATCTGCCGCAGGCAAATCCCAAGCTGTTCAGCACCCTCCCACTGCAAAAGGTGACCGGCCGAAATCAACCCCACAACCCGACCCCGTTCGCGCTCCCCGGCACTCATCGCAAAAATATCCCCGACCATCAATCCACCTCCGGTTAAATCCAAAAGGGGACATTCTCACTTTGCACAAACGGGACATTCTCATTTTGCGCTAACACATGAAGGTTGCGGTCTTGCCAATCCTTTAAATCGAAGGTTAAATGCCGATCAGGGAGACTATTCGATTCCTAAAGTCAGTATACTCCTGCCCTGCTTTTGAGAGCACAGCTGACAACCGGAAAAACCGATTTGTAGAGGGAGATTCAGCTTTTGCCAGCGCCATGTCGATTCTATCAACGTTCACCACGGTCCAACATTCAACATAGCCCCGCGCTTTCGCCTTCTGGTGGCTCTTTTCCGCTTCTCCTATTCGATTGTGAATATTCGAGAAATCTTCCCCCGCCTTCACCTCGATTGCAATTTTTTCCGAGAATGATCCTACAGCCATTTCCTCACGAATGATGATATCCGGGTCAGGGGCGAATTCAATATAGACGAGGCGACCCGCCGCGTTGCGAATCACCATCCGGCTATCGTCGACCTCAAGAGCCGCCGTCTGCACAATGTCATGAATGGCACCAAAAACTTGGACTATGCCTTTTGCCCCACGTTTCACATTCGCGCCGCCTCGCAGTTGAGGGCCGACCGTCAAAAGGGCCAGATCATCCAGCAAGTCACGGTTTACTCGTGCTGGGCCGATTCCCGTCAACAACGCATTCCCGCACTGGACGAGAGCTTGGCACAGATTAGGGATTTCAGGCTCTTTCCCTTTCGGGATTGCGCCTTTTTCCTCCATGCTTTTGAACTGCCCAACACCCGTTGTGGAGGTGTAGAAGGACTTTTGTGCAAAGCCATAGAGCAATCGATAATATCCAAGAAGCCGTGGATTGGCGACAAGCAGCAGCGGCACCGGAAAAATCAACTCGGCCCTCAGACTATGCGCTGCCATTGCGGACAATGCGGCTGTTGGCACATATGCCGCCAACTCGCTATCAAGATTTGGAATATTGATCCCTTTGATTGTTACTCTTAGGGCCTCCTGCAAGAACTGGTTTCGGATCTCCGCAAGGGCAACCGAAAATTCAATTTGCAGGTCGGGACTCGGTAGCGAGATGGTCATGCCGCGACCTTCACAACCGACATATCCATGTCATTCAGACGATCCGAAGCAAGAGTTACATATTCGGTATTTAACTCGATTCCCACAAATTTCCGTTCAAGTTGGTTTGCCACGACACCGACGGTCCCCGAGCCAAAGAAGGGGTCTAAGACAAAATCC
>JANONM010000143.1:0-1948 GCA_031420855.1 Hyphomicrobiales bacterium | reverse complement strand
CATGACCTTTGCCAACAAAGAGAGTACCGAACTCGATCCCGTCACCTACCAGCCGCTCATCGGGCCTGACTATGACAACCCGCGCCCCATCAGGTTTTTTGTCGAGGGCTACACCTATAAACTCCTGGGCCTGATTCCCTCAAATACCCATCTGTTTGGCACTGCAGATGGCAAGCCGTTTCACATGCTCGGCACTGATAAATTTGGCCGTGACATACTCTCGCGTGGCATTTTGGGTTCGCGCATTTCATTGGCTATCGCCCTGATCACCGTGGCGTTCATAACAATTGTCGGCACCGCGGTTGGCATCACATCGGGCTACTTGGGTGGGCGATTCGACGCCTGGACATCGCGCATCGTCGAAGTCATTCTGGCCTTTCCGCAGTTGCCGCTTTACCTCGCACTCACCACACTCATTCCAGTGACCGCACCCACATCGGTGTTCCTCACCTTCGTCGTATTGGTTATGTCGTTTCTCGGTTGGGCAAGGTTGTCGGTTGAAATCCGGGCCAAGACTTTGGCGCTCGCCCGCATCGAATATGTGCGTGCCGCCCAAGCCGTGGGGGCCAGTGATCGGCGCATCATCACGCGCCACATCCTGCCCAACGTCATGTCCCACGTCATCGTCGCCATCACATTGGGTATTCCCACAATCGTGTTGCTCGAATCGTTTTTGGGCTTCCTTGGTTTTGCTGTCAAAGCGCCACTGATCTCCTGGGGCTTGATGCTGCAAGACACCGGCACCTTTTCCGTCATCGGCTCCTATCCATGGATCCTCTCGCCCGTCGGCTTCGTGCTGCTCGCCGTCTTCGCCTTCAACGCACTGGGCGATGGCCTGCGCGATGCGATCGACCCCTATTGAGGCGATGATGGAAAACACCCCAAACATTATGCCAGACATCATTCTCGAAGCCCGCAATGTGGCCGTGTCCTTCAAAGTTGAGGGAGGGCATGTGCATGCAGTCAAGAACGTGAACTTCGTGCTGCGGAAAGGCGAGACCATCGCTATCGTCGGAGAGTCAGGCTCCGGAAAATCCGTCACCGCCCGCGCCATCATGCGCCTGCTCACCAAACGCGCCACTGTTGGCAAAGCTGCGACAATCATCATGGCGGGACAGGACGTGTTGAAACTGTCGGAAAATGAAATGCGCAAGTTGCGTGGTTCGCGTGTCTCGATGATTTTTCAGGAACCCATGAGTTCGCTCAATCCGGTCTACACCATTGGTTCGCAGATCTGCGAGGTGTTGCACCTCCACAACAAGATATCGGGCAAAGATGCCCGTGCCAAAACCGTCGAACTCCTGCGCGAAGTGCAAATCCCCGATCCGGAATCCCGGGTGAAACAATATCCCCATCAACTCTCCGGCGGCCAGCGCCAGCGCGTCATGATCGCCATGGCACTCGCCAACCGTCCCGACATTTTGATTGCCGATGAACCGACAACAGCACTTGACGTGACGGTGCAGGCTCAAATTCTAAACCTCATCAAAGCCCTGAAAGACAAATATGGCATGGCGGTGATTTTGATCACCCATGACCTCACGGTGGTGCGCCAGTTTGCCGATCGGGTTTACGTGATGCAACATGGCGAAGTGAAAGAACACAACCTCACCAAAGTGTTGTTCGACAATCCACAACACCCCTATACCAAACGCCTGCTCTCCTCTGATCCCAAAGGTATTGCCAATCCGCTGGTGGGCGATCAACCCAGTATTCTCGTTGGCAAGAACGTGCGCGTCACTTACACCTTGAAAAGAGGCGGCCTGTTCAATGCCACCTACCATCCCCTGCAGGCCGTTGATGGCCTTAGCCTCGATCTCAAACGCGGCGAAACGCTGGGGCTTGTGGGTGAATCCGGTTCCGGCAAAACCACCTTTGGTCAAGCCCTGATTCGTCTGCTCAATCCGCAGGAGGGTGAGATAAGCTTTGATGGCAAGCGCATTGAAAA
>JANONM010000142.1:0-5584 GCA_031420855.1 Hyphomicrobiales bacterium | reverse complement strand
CCAGGGCGGCCATGAAGTGCATGTGGAGCCGGGGGCACGGCGTCTCTCCAACATCTTCAACAAGTCCAACGCTTTTGATGTGTGCCTGAACATTCCGGAAGTTCTGGCGGCGGCGCATTACATGCTGGGCGAAATCAAGGTACATGGTGCGAACCTCCGTGACCCCAACAAGGGCTTCGGCCAGCAGGACATGCATGGGGATGTACCCAAGCGCTTCGTTGATGACTGGTGGGTGATGAACGCCATGCTGATGTTTGACGACATGACCCTGACCAACGGCCCAACGCGCATCGTACCGGGTTCGCATCTCTGGGCCCCCATCAACGTGCCTTACGTCAATATCGGCGACTGGGAACCAGAGCCACTCACAGCCGAAGATGAAAAGCGCATTCCAAAAGATCTGGGCGCTCCCTACCCCGGCGAAGTCATGGTCACGGCCCCGGCGGGAGCCGCCATCATCTGCAATTCATCCATGTGGCACAGCGGCACCCTGAAACAAGACAACACCCGCCGCCGCATGCTGCACCTTACCTACACCAGAAGAGACCTCCCGCAACAACTCACCCAAATCGATCATTTGACCAAGGGGCTGTATGACCGGATGAGCCCGGTGCACCGGTATCTGCTGGAGATTGAGCCGAATGGGGATGGGGGCGTGCTGCGGCAGCCAACGCACGCTCATACGGGGTGGTGGAATTGAGGGGGGGGTGTACGACAAGGCTGAATGCACTGTCACCGTAATTCTGAATGCACAGACTGACGAATTTGCATAGCTGCTATTCACAGGACGCACTTAACTGTAATAACAGTTTGCCTCATGGTCCATGCGCAAAGTCATGAAGCCAATAAACACCAAGAGTGACCTTGTCACATCATCACGCAAATCTTAATGGGAGGAATATCCAGATGAACCGCATTTCCAGACGGACCCTTATCTCAGGCATTGCAGCCGTCGCACTTGCCGCAAGCGCAACATCCGCACTGGCCGCCGAAAAAATTCTGGCATCCGTGCCGGGTCTGACGTTTCCATTCTTTGTTCACATGATGAATGCATTCAAAGCCGAGATCGGCAAGCAAGGCTATGATGCCATCGAAAGTGATGGCCAGGTGTCTTCGCCAAAGCAGACAGCAGACATTGAAGCAGCCATAACGCAAGGTGTGAAAGGCATCGTCATCAGCCCGAACGAAGTGGACGCCATGGCACCAGCTTTGCAACAGGCCGTGGAAGCCGGTATTCCTGTAGTAACAGTCGATCGTCGCGTCCCATCGGTGGCGGGCATTCTCGCCCACATCGGGGCCGACAATGTGAAGGGCGGCGAAGCCCAGGCCAACCTGATCGTGGCGATGTTCCCGGCGGGTGCGACCATTGTTAACCTGCAAGGCCAGTCCGGCGCTTCTCCCGCCATTGACCGCAACAAGGGTCTGCACAACATTCTCGATGGCATGGCTGACAAGTACAAGATCGTGTTTGAACAAACCGCAGGTTTCGACCGCGCCAAAGGTTTGGCCGTGACCGAAGCTGCACTTTCCGGTTTGGCTGAAGCTCCAAAAGTCATCGTTGCTGCAAACGATGATATGGCATTGGGTGCGATGGAAGCCGTGAAGGGCCGTGGCCTTTCAGGTATTGTCATCATCGGTTTTGATGCCCTGCCAGAAGCCCTGGCCCAGGTGCGTGATGGCGGCCTCACCGCTACCATCGAACAGTTCCCCGGCCAGCAAAGTGCGCTGGGCGTGCAAACCCTGGTGGCCTTCCTCAAGGACGGCACCAAGCCAAAGGAGCAGGTTCTCCTGCTCACGCCCGTCGCAGTCACCAAGGACAACTTGAGCATTGCCGAGCGCATGGGCGAAGTGAAATAACCTCCCTGCAAACTTGCACTGGCCGGGGCAACCCGGCCAGTCTTTTCAGGTCTCTGGTTTTTCAAGTCGCATGGCACCACAAACCAATTCTGGCCGCCTGCTCCGCATGACGGGCATTTCCAAGTCGTTCCCCGGCGTGAAGGCGCTTGAGAACGTGGACTACTGTGTAGATGCTGCCGAAATTCATGCCTTCCTCGGCGAGAATGGTGCAGGGAAATCCACGCTCCTGAAAATCCTCTCCGGGGCGCAAAGACCCGATACGGGCCAAATTGAACTCGACGGCAAACCCGTAACTTTCGCTTCCCCGCAAGAAGCGCAAGCGGCAGGCATTGTCACCATTTACCAGGAATTCACACTCGCTCCTGACATGACCATTGCGGAGAACGTGTTTGTCGGCCGCGAACCTGGTTCCCGCTTTTTTGTCAACCACGCCAAGATGGAAGCTGAGACCCGAATCCTGTGCCAACGCATCGGGCTTGATCGTGCCCCATCTACGCGGGTGCGAGACCTCGCCGTGGCCGAACAGCAAATGGTGGAAATTGCCCGCGCCTTGTCCATGAAGTCGCGCCTCATCGTCATGGACGAACCCACATCGGCCTTGAGCCGTTCCGAAGTCGAAAAACTTTACATCATCGTTCGCGCCCTCAAGGCCGAAGGCATTTCAACAATTTTTGTGACCCATCGCCTCGAAGAGGTATTTGAGATTTGCGACAGCTACACTGTGCTGCGCGATGGTCAAAACGTCGGCGCAGGGCTTGTCAAAGATATTACGATCGAAGGCATTATCCGCATGATGGTGGGGCGTGAAGTGGGACTGCTCGCCCGGCGCCAAGGCACAACAGCGCAAGGTGACGTTGCACTCGAAGTCAAAAATCTTTCGCGCCGCCGCAAAAGTTCCGACGCCAGCGCCATTGAGCTGCATGGCGTCTCGTTCAAGGTGCACAAGGGCGAAATTCTTGGCATCGCCGGACTCGTCGGCGCAGGCCGGACTGAATCTGCCCGCGCAATCTTTGGGGCTGACAGTATCGACAGCGGCGAAGTGCTGGTCAGTGGCAAGCCCGTCAGTATACGTAATCCGTCAGATGCAATAGCCATGGGCATTGGCCTCGTGCCGGAAGACCGCAAGCAGCAGGCGCTGTTCTTGGGCCTTGCCATTCGCACCAATCTGTCCATGGCAGCGCATGATCGTATCAGCACATGGGGTTCATTCATCAGTACACGGAGAGAAAAGGCGCTGGTTGAGGACTATCGCAAAGCCCTCAACATCCGCATGGCGTCAGGTGATCAACTGGTTGGAAACCTTTCGGGCGGCAATCAGCAAAAAGTCGTGCTGGCCCGCTGGCTGGCGCTGCGCCCCCGTGTATTGATCGTTGATGAACCCACACGCGGCATAGATGTGGGGGCCAAGGTAGAGGTGCATAATCTGCTTATCGACATGGCCAAAAATGGTATCGCCATTATTGTAATCTCATCGGAACTGCCGGAAGTGCTGGCCTTGGCAGATCGCATCGTCACCATGCGCGAAGGCCGTGTCACGGGTGAAGTGGCCGGTCGCGGAGCCACACAAGAACAATTGATGACCTTGATGACACTCAGCCTGCCAAAAGCCGCATGACAAAGGATGACAACGCATGTCCACCACCAGCACCGATAAATCTTTCGATGCCTTCGGCTTTGTCGCACGTTTTGCGCCCCTGATTTTCCTGCTTCTGCTCATGGCCGTTTTCGCCATCATGGAGCCGCGCTTCCTGTCCTCGATCAATCTGTTCAACGTCATGCGACAAGTCTCGATCACCGGCCTCCTCGCCATTGGCATGACTTTTGTGATTTTGACAGCCGGCATTGATCTGTCCATCGGCTCACTTCTGGCCTTTGCCGGCCTCGTTGCGGCCGCAGTCGCCAAGGGTGGCATGCAGGACCGCTTTACTGTCGGCAACGACGCTGTGGGCTATGGCTGGCCATTGGCAGCCCTGGCCGCCATCGCACTTGGTGTGGCAGGCGGCTATCTGCAAGGCCTCGCCATCACGAAACTGAAAGTCCCACCTTTCGTGGTCACACTGGGCGGCATGTCGGTGTTCCGGGGTGCTGCTTTGTTGTTCGCCGCAGGTGGACCCATCAGTGGCTTCGACAAAGCCTTCAGCTGGTGGGGCCAGGGCAAAATCGGCCCTGTGCCCGTGCCTGTCTTGATATTTCTGTTCTGCGCCATCATCGCTCACATCGTGCTGCGCTACATGCGCTTTGGCCGCCGGGTCTACGCTGTGGGCGGCAACCCCGAAGCCGCACGGCTTTCAGGCCTCAACGTCAATGGCATCATCTGCTCAGTCTATGTCATCATGGGCTTCTTTGCGGGCCTCGGCGCCTTCGTATTGGCTGCGCGGTTGAACTCCGCCGAAGCCGTCGCCGGCACCGGCTATGAACTCACCGTGATTGCGTCAGTGGTCATCGGCGGCACCAGTCTGTTCGGCGGTGTCGGCACCATCTTTGGCACAGTGATCGGCACCATCCTCATCGGCGTACTGCTCAACGGCCTCGTCCTGATGAACGTCTCCAGCTACATCCAGCAGATCATCATCGGGGTGATTATCATATTGGCTGTGGCGTTTGATACCTTTGCGAAATCCCGCAGACGAAAAGCCTAACCACTACCACCACCCCTGCCCGCCATGCGCTGAAGAGTCGGGACCACAAAGCGACCGTCATTCCGTGCAAAGCCCCGAGAATTACGGTGCCACTCCAAATTATCGTGTCTCACTTATGGGGTGCAGTCCACTTCACAACAGCCGACGCCCGTGTGAAACTGAAAAACCACTATCCGCTACTTTAGATGATTCACGTTACTGGTAGCGCACGTCATTGCTTTTGACGGCGAGTTCTGAATCAGTGTCATTTTGAGATCATTGATGGAGCTGACCAAACACTCCGCTGGCTTCTTGGCAAGATCGGTGTCAGTCGCCCGTATTTCAAATCGGGGACCAGAGGTCTTCTTCGTCCGACCCGGTCGCACGGCATGGATTGGCATAGAGTTTATTTTTGGAGACAAGTTCATGCAAAGTTTTGCCTTCCTTCATCCGCTACAGTTGTTGACTGAAATTTCGAGTTTGATGGAGTTAAGGCATAAGACGTTCGCACCGAAGCAATTACGTCGAGAAATTCTACAATCTAATTTTCCAGATCGACGGCTTCAGCTGGACCACCCTTGAAAGCAATCTGCGCACGACGGGTATTTGGTGTCAGCTTTACAGTGCCGATTCGGCCATCGCTACAGGCGACTCGTATTGTGTGTTGGGCAGAAAAATCGCGGTCGATACCAGAACACAAGGCACCATTGCGATTTGCCATATCCAGGCCATCGGCGCTGCGCTTGCCACGCCACAGAACCGTTTCTTCAATTTTGTGCGCGGCCGAATCTTCTTCCAAAGACAACCCAACCTTGGGTGCATCTATGCCTTCAATGGGCCGGGATGACAGGTCACTCAGGGTCGGCACATCTGCAGGCAGCGTGCTCTCTTCGACGAAAGCCGGATTTTGTTCCGGCATTGCAGTTTGCAGGGCGTCGGCGGGTGGCAAGGCAAGATTATTGACCGGCATGTTGATTTCTGGTCCAGCCCGCCCATTCAGCAATTGTTGCGAAATCGTATTGGAACAGCCGACTGTTGAAGCCATCACAAATAGGCACGCCACCAAATTGATGATCCGCGATCGCTCGACACGGGGCATGATATGCAGC
>JANONM010000141.1:0-5878 GCA_031420855.1 Hyphomicrobiales bacterium | reverse complement strand
TAAGTTTTTGGTTGACTGCACCGCGTATTCACCAGCATTGTTGGGTACGGGGCGCTACAACTGAGAATTTTGGCTTAACGATCTGGAGTCACCCATGTTGACGCTCTCATCTTCGAAATCATTTGGCAACGCCATGAAATTGGCTGCCGTACTTTTGCTCTCAAGTTCTTTCAGCTCGATGGCTGAAGGTCCGGTGGAAATTTACAAACCCGCCAATGACATTGAAAAGGCGGCACAGGACATGCTGGACAAGCATTGCGCCCGCTGCCACCAGGATGGCAAGCTGGTGAAGCGCGAAAAGCCTGCCAAAGGCTTTGGCGATGTCATGCAGATGGACCAGATGCTGGGCAACCCGGACCGGGTTGTACCTGGCACGCCTGATGCCTCGAAAATCTTCCAGGTCATTGTCAATGGCCAGATGCCAAAAGACGTTTTTGAAGGCGAGTCAACTTTGGCCGCGCCATCGCCTGAAGAAATAGATGCCCTGCGCACCTGGATCACCAAGGCTGCCGGCGAGTGCAAGGTTGAGGCTTACGAGCCGAAACTGCTGATCAAGGAAATGTATGATGACCTGTTCAGCCTGCCTGAACACCTGCGCGCAACAACCCGTTACATGACATTGGCCAACATCTCCTCCAGCTGTGCCACCGAAGAAGAAATGGAAGTCTATCGCCAGGGTGCCGTCAAAATCCTGAACAGCCTGTCGCAGAACTCTGACGTGATCAAGTTGAAGGAAGTGATTGTTGGCGAGCGCCGGGATATTATCCGCATCAACCTGATTGACCTGAACTGGACGCCGGAGTTGTGGGACCACATTATTTCTGGCTATCCCTATGGCATCGATCCGGTTGACAGCCAACACAAGGCGATGGTGGGCCTCACCCATACGGACCTGCCCTATATCCGCGCCGACTGGTTCGGCTTCTTTGGCACGCGTTCGCCACTGTATGAAAAAATCCTTGGCCTGCCAGGGACAATTCAGGAAGTGCAGTCCCTGCTGAAATTCAACATGCGCGACAATATCTATAACCGCGATGTCGCCCGCGCCGGTTTCAAGAAGTCGGGTGTGAGCCGCAGCAACCGCTTGATCGAGCGTCACCGGATCAATGATGGTTATTTCTGGACCTCCTATGACTTTGCCGCCACCAAAGGCGATCAGAACCTTATGGAAAATCCACTCGGACCTGGCGATATTTTTGGAAGCTTTGATAATGAAAGCTATGCATTCAAAGAAGATGGTGGCGAATCCATCTGGTCCTTGCCTAATGGCTTCCAGGCTTATTACCTGAACAAAGCCACAGGCGAGTTCCTGCCCAAAGGCCCAACAGAAATTGTCCAGGATCCCGGACGCACGGACTTGGCGGTTGCCAACGGCATTTCATGCATGGGCTGCCACGACCAGGGCATGCGAAATGCTGTCGATGACATTGCCCCTCATATCGTAAAAAATAAAATTTTCCCATCAGACGTGCGTGAGATCGTCAAGTCGATCTATCCTGAAAAGGAAGAAATGGATGGCTTGATCAAGGAAGATGCTGACACCTTCCTGAGCGCCATGAAACGGGCTGGTCTCAATGCCAACCTGAAACTGAATGGTGACGAAATGGCCAATGCCCTTTCGAACCGCTATGAGCGTGATCTTGATCTTCGTTCGGCTGCTGCCGAATTCGGCACGACGCCGGATGAACTCAAGGATTACCTGCGTGGTGCAGGCGATGTCGGTGGCTCAATTGCCTCCCAACTGTCGCAAGGCACCGTTCAACGCGACACGTTTGAAACGGAGTTCGGCAGCCTGGTCGAAAATGTCATTGATGCCGACTTCATCAAGCCGACAACCAAAGAAACCAGCTATGCCGCTGTGAAAAAGAATGAGGTCAGCGAAGAAAAGGTCGATACTTTCAAGCTTGAAATCTACGCCAAGACGCCAGCCGCCAAGGTTGGCGAAACGACGAGCATTGTGGTGAAGACAACCAAGGACTGCTACCTCACCCTGGTCAATATCGACCAGGAAGAAGTGGGAACGGTGCTTTACCCCAACAAGTTTGAGCAGGAGAACTTCATCAAGGCCGGCCAGGAATATGTGATCCCGGCCTCGGGTGCCACTTATGACTACACTTTCCAAAGCAAAGGCATTGAAACAGTCATTGGACTTTGTGACATCACGGGAAAATCGCTGCCCAAGATTACCCATGATTTTAATGCAAAAGCCTACACCAGCCTCGGCCGCAGCATCGCTGTGGGTGAAAAACTGGATGTGGTGACACCGGTGAAAAAGAGCAAGAAGCAGAAAGTTGATGTTGAAGGCGAAGTTGAAGAGGAATATGTTGCCGCAACCTCCAATGTCGCCCGCACGGCCATCAAGATCGAAGTCTACTAACCCTTAAGGAAGAGGAGTGAATACCATGAACAACTTTCAACGCGGCCTCGCCCTGGTTGGTGCCTTGCTGCTGTCAACCCTGCCGGTGCAAGCACAGGATTCTGGCGAAGGATTGAGTGCCAAAGACATCATCGCCAAACTCGCACCGAAGAAAACCCGCGCCATCGGGGTTGGAACCGGTGGCGTTACCGAGGAACAAAAAGGCGAGCTTGAAGAGATTTTCGATCCCGCCAGGTCGATTGGCCTGAAGGAACGCAAAAAAATCGCGGCGATCGAAGAAGAAGCCAAGATGCCGAGTTTGGATTTCCCGATTTATTTCGGCTACAATTCGGCTGAAATTTCAGAAGAATCCTTTGCCACGCTCAAGATTTTGGGTGAGGCGCTGGCAAGTGATGCCTTGTCCAAGTCAATTTTCCTGGTGAAGGGCCACACGGATTCGAAGGGCAATGCTGGTTACAATCAGCGTCTGTCTGAAGCCCGGGCTGGGGCGGTGGTGGAATATCTCGCTTCCAAGTATTCCATCGACGCCAAACGATTGAAAGCCATTGGCTATGGTGAATCGCAGATCAAGATCCCCGATGATCCTGAATCCGGTGATAATCGCCGGGTTGAGCTGGTCAATACCACTTTGTGATATCTATTCGAGGTCCCGCACGATGCGAAAGCCGACATATTCGTCTTTCGTGTCGGCGGGATCAACACTGCGATAGGCAATGCGCATGAAGATTGTGCCTTCCTGGCCGATAGGCGTGCGCCAGCTGCCACCACGATTTACACCCTCGCAGTTTTCATCCCCGGTTTGGGCTGTGCCGTCAGATGTGGCATTTTCGTAAGTGGGCAGATAACAATCGGCGGTCCATTCAAAGACGTTGCCCGCCATGTCAAACAGGCCAAAATTATTGGCCGTGTATTGCCCCACGGGAACCGTGCCGCCTTTGCTGTTGTCAATGTTTGCATCGTCGCTGCTGATGCTGTCGCTGCTGACAAAGATTGATTGCTCCCCAGCTCTTGCCGCATGTTCCCACTCGGATTCACTTGGCAAACGGTATTTGAGTCCGGTTATTTCCGAGAGCCATGCTGCATAAGCCTGGGCATCAGCACGCGAAACCTTGGCGACCGGATGATCCCCCTTGTCGAGTCCCAAAAGCTGCAACGTTTCCGCCTCCCGATTGGTCTCTGTAACAAAGCTGAGGTATTGCTTGCGGGTGACTTCATGGCGGCCAAAGCCCAAGGTTTTGCTGATGGTGACTTCGTGTTGTGGGCCTTCGTTGGCTTCGCGGCCCACTTCCTCGACCGGGGAACCCATCATATAGGTACCAGGCGGCACAACGACGATTTCTGGACATTTGTCACAGTCGGCAAAAAAGAACCCGGTTGCCAAACAGCGTTCCTCACCAGCGGCTTGCCCCCTGACGCCATCACAGGCAGGCGTTTTCTGAACATCTGCAATGGAAAGTGAAAGTATCAGCAGTCTTGCCTTGGCCTTTTCGCTGTAAACCGGATCATCAGGATATTTTTCCAGGAATGCCTTGATGGCAGCCTCATCGTCGCCGTCTTCCAACAGGCCCCATTCAATTTCAACGAGCGGCTTCAATGGCTCGGTGATGAGCGCCAAGTCAGATTTCACATCCGGCTCTGGCAGAGGATCGAGCGCGAGCTCAGGCACAACTTCAGGCACAACCGCACTCTCTTTCAACACCACATCGCCAATGATCTGGTCGTAATAGGCCGGATTTTGTTTGTGGCCAATGGTGGCGGCAATCTTGGTGACCTCGTTCTGTACGGCCTTGGCCAATTGGTACTGGGTCAAGCCACCGATTTTCAGCAGGGGTATCAATACCCTTGTGAAAACCGAATTGGGATTTTCATCATCATCGCTGATGCGGTCGAGGGCCTCTTGTCCGATACCCGCAGCGAACAACACAAAAACGCCTTGGGCGGCATCGATTTTCTGCAAGCCGTTGCCGCCGCCCAAAGCTTTTCCGCCTTCCACCTTGAAGGGGTTGTTGCGACACGCGTCGAGCACGGCAAAAATCGCCTGGGCTTTCTTGTCATGGATCCGGTCAATCAAGGCAGATGAACCAAAGCTGCGGCCGGCCAAAATATCTTCTTCGCCTGCGCCGGGGCGCGGGATGTCAATGGGCGTCAAAAAGTTTTCACCTTTGAGCGCCACGCCATGGCCCGAAAAATAGACAAAGGCAATGTCGCCCTCTTCAACACGATTGACAAATTCGTTGATCAAGGCGTTCATCTGCCGTTGGTCCTGGTTCTCACCAAACACCACTTCAAACCCCAAATCGTCCTGCAAAGCGTCACGCATGGCGCGGGCGTCGTTGACGGCTTTCTGCAACACAGTGACTTCCACATAGTCATTGTTGCCGATAACAAGTGCTACCCTTTTGGCAGCATAAGCGGGCAAGGCTGCGGCCAGAAAAATGGCGAAAAACAAGGCAGTCAGGCAGCGAAGCATGGGCAGGGTTCCTGTGATCCACACAGGTTTATCGCAACGCCGCAGCTTTACAAGGAGGTGCTTGCGGACTACCCGCCGACAGCCACATATTTCCCGAATACCCATCCCGATGCGCCGCTGCCATTGATCCGCAGCCACTTGCCGGAACGGCCGCACACCGAGACATTATCGCCATTGAACAGGCGCGACACTTCGGTAAAGCTTGTGGCCGGACCGGTTCGGACGGCAAGGAAATTGTCATCGGGCGGCAAGCCGCGCACCCGGCCTGATGCGGAACAGCCTGACGCAACCGTTTTTTTCTTGGGAGGTGCTGGTGTTGGCGGTTTTATTTTCGGCGGTTTTATTTTCGGTGGTGGCTGTTCAATGATGGCGATGGCGCGGGGCTGGGCTTCGGCCACAATTTTTCCACGGGCGGCCATGGCATAGGGTGAAAAGAGACCATCAGGATATTGTTTCAGGAAAATGTTCCATGCATCAACCGTATTGATGGTCTCGGACATCTTGTAGGCTTTCTCCTCGTCGATGCCTTTCGGTGTGATGGCTGGCGGGGGCACAGGCGGCGTGGGTGTGATGACGGCCTGCTGGATGGTGGCTTGGCCGTCTTCCTTGCCATCACCCGGCAGGAACGTGAAGTCCACAGTCATTTCGTCATAATAAGCGGGGAATTGCTCATGGCCCACCGTCTTGGCCAGACGGTTGACTTCGGTTCGCACGCCGGAAGCCATGTCACGCAGCAACAAGCCCTTCTTGTCAAACTGGGTGAGCAAAACCCGGGTGAAGACAGAGGTGGGTGAAGCATCTGTATCACTTAACCGATCAAGGGCGGCTTGCCCGGTGCCTGCGGAGTACATGATAAAGGACCCCTTGGGCGGTGCCACCGCAGCGAGCCCGCGCAAGGTGCCCAGCGCCCGTTTGCCAGCAGCGGCGAAGGGGTTGTCGCGGCAGGCATCGATGATGAGAATGCGGACATTCGCACCCTTGTCCTGCAAGGTATCGACCAGCGAGGCCAGTGCAATGGCTTCCGACGTCAG
>JANONM010000140.1:0-4272 GCA_031420855.1 Hyphomicrobiales bacterium | reverse complement strand
ACAAGGGCATTTGTGCAGGTGCAGACGGGATGTGATCACCGCTGCACATTTTGCATCATCCCCTTTGGCCGGGGCAATTCGCGTTCGGTGCCGCTTGAGGATGCGGTGGAACAGGTCAGGCGGGTGGTGGCTGGGGGCCATCATGAAGTGGTCTTGTCGGGCGTTGATCTTACCTCCTGGGGGCCTGATCTTGCGGGTGCGCCCCGGCTTTCCACATTGCTTGGAGCGATCTTGAAATCTGTTCCGGAGCTGAAACGTTTGCGGTTGTCGTCGATCGATTCCATCGAAGCGGATGCTGCGCTGATCGATCTCATTGCCAGTGAAGAAAAAATCATGCCGCATCTGCATCTCTCGTTGCAGTCAGGTGACAACATGATTTTGAAACGCATGAAGCGCAGGCACATGCGCGAGGACTCGATTGCCTTTTGCGAGACCTTGCGCCAGCGGCGGCCTGATATGGTTTTCGGGGCTGATATCATCGCAGGCTTTCCCACGGAAACTGATGCGATGTTCGAAAACACCCTGAAGCTGGTGGATGAATGCGGCCTGACCTATCTGCATGTCTTCCCGTTTTCACCACGACCGGGCACGCCTGCGGCCCGCATGCCGCTGGTTGCGAGAGATGTGATCAAACGTCGGGCGGCTTTGCTGCGCACCAGAGGTGAGGAGCGGCTTTCAGCTTTCCTTCAGTCACAAGTTGGGCGCAGGCAAGCCGTGTTGATCGAAACCCCAACAACCGGGCGCACAGCACAATTTGCCCTGACGCGATTTGAACAGCGCATGACGCCGGGTGCAATTGTTGATGTTAAGGTGATTGCCGCCCATGCCAGTCATCTTGATGTGAGACTTAGCGCATGAGCGGGTTTTTCAAGAAGCTGTTCAACCGGATTGTCGGCAAGACTGAAGAGCCAGTTCCGGATGTTCCGGCACTCCCGGCACCAGAGCCTGTGCTTGAAGTTGCGCCAGAGCCTGTGGCTAAAAAAACCAAAGCCAAGGCAACACCAAAGAAAACCGAACCCAAAAAACCAGAACCCAAAAAACCTGCTGCCAAAGCCAAGGTTGAAGCCGCAAAGCCCGGTGTTGCGAAAGTTGGCACGTCTGCTGCGAAAAAAGTAGCCAGCAAGAAAGTTGTTGCGCCCACAAAACCAGCGAAAAAGACCGGGGCCAAAAAACCAGCGGTCAAACCGCCCGAACCCAAAAAAGCTGTGTCAAAATCCGCAGCCCTTCCAAAGCCAGCGCCACACAAGGCGACGACGAAAAAATCCGCAGGCACAAAACCTGCAACACTGCCAAGGGAAATTCAGCAAGGGGAAACACCGCCGGTTGTTCCCCCAGCGGTCGTTGAAAAGCCTTCGATAGAACCAGCGCCACCACCTCCAGTCATTGAAACGTCGCCGCCAGCTGTTGACGTGCAGCAGCGCAAGGGCTGGTTCTCCAAGCTTGCCGAAGGGCTGTCAAAATCTTCCAAGTCGATCACCGGTTCGATCACGGCGATTTTCACCAAACGCAAGCTGGACAAGGAAACCCTGCAGGAACTTGAAGACACATTGATCCAGGCTGACCTTGGCCTATCGGTGTCTGAACGAATTATCGCCGCAGTTTCCCATGGCCGTTATGACAAGGAAATCGATCCGGACGAAGTCAGAAACATTCTCGCTGCTGAAGTGGCCAAGGTTTTGCAACCCGTTGAAGTGCCGTTCAATTTTGGCAGTGAAAAGCCCTTTGTGGTGCTAGTTGTGGGGGTCAATGGTTCTGGCAAAACCACGACAATCGGCAAACTGGGCGCCATTGCGGCGCGCGAAGATTTCAAGGTGAAGTTTGCGGCTTGCGACACGTTTCGGGCGGCGGCGATTGAGCAGTTGACGGTGTGGGGCAATCGCATCGGGGCCGAAACCATTTCGAGGCCGCAGGGCGCTGATGCAGCGGGCCTCGCATTTGATGCCATGAAGGCCGCAAATGACGATGGTACTGACATCTTGTTCATCGATACGGCGGGCAGGCTGCACAACAAGGCCTACCTGATGGATGAACTCGACAAGGTGGTGCGGGTCATCAAAAAATATGATGCAGGCGCTCCCCATGCGGTGTTGCTGGTGCTGGATGCCACAACCGGACAAAATGCCATTGCCCAGGCCGAAGCCTTCACCAAGGTGGCGGGTGTGACAGGCCTGATCATGACCAAGCTTGATGGCACGGCGCGGGGCGGCATCCTGGTGGCCATCGCCGAGAAATTCAAACTGCCCATCCATGCCATTGGTGTGGGTGAAAGCATTGACGACCTGCAGGCTTTTGATGCAGTTGCATTCGCAAGGGCGATTGCAGGCCTTGAAGACAAGTAATGGAAGACATGACATGACAAGCGAAACCCGCAAACAACTTTCACAGCTGAACAAGTCGCTGCTGGAATTCTCGCCCCTCGTCGTGTTCTTCATCACCTACAAAATGAAGGGCCTGTTGTGGGCGACGGGTGCGTTGCTGATTGCCACCCTGCTGGCCGTCACCATTCAATTTGCATTGACACGCAAGATTTCCAAAATGCAGCTCATCACCACTGGCATGGTCGTGGTGTTTGGTGGATTGACACTCTATCTGCAAGACCCCTTCTATTTCAAAATCAAGGTCAGCATCATCAACGTGCTTCTCGGAGCGGCATTGGCCATTGGGCTTTTGATGAGAAAACTGTTTCTCAAGGACATGTTGGGATCAACAGTTGACATGCCAGATGCCGCATGGCGGACATTGAGCTGGCGCTGGGTGGGGTTTTTCCTGGCGCTGGCTGTGTTGAATGTTGTGGTCTGGCAGGGTTTTTCGGAAGATGCGTGGGTGAATTTCAAGGCCTATGGCCTGCTTGGCCTGACCATGGCCTTTGCCATGGCCAATGCACCCTTCATGGCCAGACACATTGTTGAGAAACCTGCAAATCCCTCCGCAGACGGATGAATGGCTGCACTGGTTTTGACATCAGAGTCAAGACTTGCATGCGCTAAAATTCTGGTTGAAGTTGATCTGGTGAATTAGAGTTACACTGGCTTGTCGCGAGGGCACAATGTGGTCATGTTTTTGCTTGCGACAGTAATTGAGACTCGCTAGGACTCCGCGACGGTTAAGCGTGGCAACATAAGCGTGGCTTCATGCGGGGCATGTTGGCATTCTGATAATAGGGTTATGTGATGGTCGGTCCTTGTATGGATTGGTCTTTGCAGGAGCAGGGAACGAATGTCGGTTGGTAAAGACGCAAAAACATTTGCGCGATCTTTCTCTCATCTGTTGAAGCGGGCTGTGCAATATTCAGTGCATCGCTATGTTGAGGGAGTTGGCAAAGAGGGCTTGACGCACCGGCAATTCACGGTGCTGTTGGCCGTTGAGATGAATGACGGCAAGAGCCAAACCGAATTGGTGAAGATCACCGGCATTGATCGCTCGACCCTCGCTGACCTTGTGGCCCGCCTGATGGCCCAGGGTTATGTGCAACGCCGCCGCACCAAGGAAGATGCCCGGACAAATTCTGTCAAACTGACGCCACAGGGAAAGAAACTCCTGAAAACAGCGCAAGCCGCCGCTGATGACGTGGACAAGTCGATGCTCGGGCAATTTTCTGCAGGCGACAGAAAAACTGTGATGGAAAGTCTCAGTCAATTGGCTGGCATGATGGACAAAGTGGATGAGTCTGAAGGTGAAGTCAGCAAAGTACCGGGCAAAGTGAAGCTCCGCCGCCGGGCTTAAAAGGTTTGCTGAAAGACTCTGACTTTACCACGGCGAACCCTTCGAGGCTCGCAAGGGCTCGCACCTCAGGGTGAGGGAAATACAATTAAAGTCCCTCATGCTGAGGTGCGAGTTCTTGCGAGCCTTGAAGCATGGGCTGCGAGATTGGACCTTCAAAATTCAAGGCAGCGGCTGAGCTGCCTTTTTGATTTCCGCATCAAGTACCGTAGCGTTTGCCAAGGGGCCCACATGCTTGTGGCGAATGATGCCCTTGCCATCGATGACAAAGGTTTCAGGCACACCATAGCCACCCCAGTCGATGGTGGTGCGACCGGTGGTATCAGCACCGATTGCCGTGAAAGGTTGACCCAGTGTGCCGAGGAAGCGCCGGGCATTTTCAGGTTTGTCCTTGTTGTTGATGCCCACCAGATTGATGTCGGTGCGCTTTGACAGTTCCATCAAAACGGGATGTTCAATCCGGCAGGGACCGCACCAGGACCCCCAGATATTGACGACGGTGACTTTACCATTCTTCAAGTCGGCATCCCGCAATCCCGGAATGCCAAGGTC
>JANONM010000139.1:0-7742 GCA_031420855.1 Hyphomicrobiales bacterium | reverse complement strand
CCGTGGCGAGGCCCGCCACCCCCATAGGCAAGGTCTTCAGGTCCGACGACGTGATAACGACCATCGGCCACAGCAACGCGTCCCAGGATTCGACAAACGAAAGAATGGCCAGTGCGGCGATGGCGGGCTTGCAGAGAGGCAGCATGATCTTGAAAAAGATCCCGGGCTCGCTCATCCCGTCGACACGGGCTGCATCGATGTAGTCAGACGGAATGCCCTGCATATACTGGCGCATGAGGAAAATCAGAAATGAACCCGCTTCCTTTTTCTACTTATGCTTTCTGCCACGTCCACCGTAGCCCTTGCGAAGGGGGATGAGGTGTCGGGTCATGATGAAGGTTCAGTCCGGAGAAAATGGGTAAATTCAAATGGTCGTTGGTATTGTTTCATCCACGCCGCTAAAATTTACGCGTCACTTTCAATTGCCGCCGCATTCACCGTCAATTTGCGGTTTGGCTTGCCGTCAAGTTCGTCCAGAATGTTCTGGGCCGCGACGATGGACATGCGTCTGGCACATTCTTCGGTCAGTCCGGCATTGTGGGGACTGATGGTGATGTAGGGATTGTTGAGCAGGGGATGGCCGGGTTTGGGAGGTTCCTCCACCAGAACATCAAGTGCCGCAGCCCGCAACCGCCGTTCGCGCAAGGCCTTGTCCAGTGCGAGTTCATCAACCAGACCACCGCGTGCCGCGTTGACGATGATGGCGGAAGGTTTCATCAATGACAGTTCCGCTGTCCCTATCACCGCCCCCTGCCCGCCCGGCAGGTGAACGGTAACAAAGTCAGCCGTGGCAAGGCCACTGGCAATGTCCAAAGCCTTGCTGACACCCAGCTGCGCCATCTGTTCAGCAGTCACAAACGGATCATAGGCATGGATTGCCATGCCAAATGCCTTTGCCAATTCTGCAACCCGGCGGCCGATGCGGCCAAAGCCAAGCACCAGCAACACCTTGCCATCAAGTTCGGTTGAGTCAAAACGATTGCGCTCGTTCCAATGACCGGTTGTGGCAGCAATGTGATGGGCCACGCTGCGCCGCGCCGCCGCCAGCATCAGCATCAACGTATGTTCACCAACGGCCCGCGAGTTGACGTCGCCGACGATGGTCAACGGAATACGCCGGGCATTCAAGGCCGCCACGTCAATGGCGTCAAAGCCTACACCGTGACGCGAAACGATTTTGAGTTTCGGCGCACTTGCCACATCAGCCGCGTTCATGGTTTGTGTACGCACGAGGATGGCGTCTGCCGTGGCAAGAAAAGGCCGATAGGCTTCATTGGTCACGGCTTCAACCAAGTCGATCACGATATCCGGCCTTTGCCTGAGCAGGGCCAAACCCGCCTCATGCACTTTGCCAGCGACCAATACGCGATAGGTTTCGTCTGTCATGGGTGGTTTTTCATAACGTCATTTGCGCCAGTTTGACATTCATGTAGTCATGGATGCCTTCGGAGCCACCTTCGCGGCCCATGCCGGAGGCTTTGATGCCACCAAAGGGAGCCTCTGCTGCGGCCAATGCAAAGCTGTTGATACCCACCATGCCTGCCTCAAGTCGCGACACGCACTCGCGCATCCGCTTGGCATTCTGGGTGAAAGCATAGGCCGCCAGACCCAGGTCCGTGGCATTGGCGCGGTCATAGACTTCATCATCACTGCGGAATGGTGTGATGGCGGCAATGGGGCCAAAGTTTTCTTCCGCCAGTGCCATTGCTTCGTCGGGCAAGTCAGCGATGACTGTGGGTGAAAAGAAGAACCCCTTGTTTGTGTCGGATGGACGATCCCCACCCGTGACAATCCGCCCGCCGCGTTTGCGGGCATCAGCAACAATTGCTTCCATCGCCGCCACCCGCTTGGCGTTGATCAGCGGTCCCATTTGGGTGGTATCAACAAGACCATGACCGAGTTTCAGCGTTTTGGCGCGTTCAGCAAAGCCGTCGACAAATTTTGCGTACAATGATTCATGCACATAAAAACGGTCAGCGGTGACACAGACCTGTCCTGCATTGGCAAATTTGGTGGGAACACAAACATCAAGCGTGGCGTCGAGACGCGCATCATCAAACACAATGACAGGCGCATTGCCACCCAGTTCCATGGTGGCGCGTTTGAATGTTTGGGCCGCATCGCGCAACATCTGTTGGCCCACGGAAGAGGAACCTGTCAGCGAGACTTTTCGCACAGCGGGCGACGCCATCAAAACATCATAAGTCGTAGACGTGGGGCCGACCACCAGATTGACAACACCTGCCGGAATTCCAGCCTGCATGAGACAATCCATCAGCACAGCCGCAGTTCCCGGAGCTTCGCGCGAGGGCCTGACGATGATGCTGCAACCAGCCGCCAGCGCTGGAGCGACCTTGCGGGCGATCAGCACAGCCGGGAAATTCCACGCTGTAAAGGCTGCGACAATGCCAACGGGTTCATGGTGGACTTCAAGACGACCACCCGGTGCCCGACTTTCGATGATGCGGCCATTGATCCGCCGCGCCTCTTCGGCACACCAGCGGAATTGATCAACCGAGAGCTGCCACTCACGCCGCGACAGGCCAAGCGGCTTGCCCGTTTCAAGTGTGATCTGGCGAACTGCTTCTTCCGTCCGCGCAATCAACATGTCGGCGCATTTGTGCAAAATGTCGGCGCGAGCCCAGGCAGATGTGGCACGCCAAATCTTCAATCCCGCCGTTGCACAAGCAATGGCCTCTTCCGTATCAGCCGATGATGCTGCCTGGGAGACGCTGAGAACCTCTTCGGTTGCAGGATCAACGACGCCAAGCGATTCAGTGCTCCGGCCCTTGCGCCAGGCACCATTGATCAACTGTCCCCATGCCATTTCCATCAAACTGCCTATCCTGCGTTGTCTTGTTTGCAACCCGCAATTTACAGGTCTTATTTCGACATGCATGACAGGAGTCAAGCAGCGTCGACAGGGCAATGTCCAAATGCGCAAAACCGCCCCCTTGCCCGCATTCTGGCCATCGATGCCTTCTGGTCCACGGCCACTTTTGAGACCGGCACCAGTTCCATGGTGGCAAGGGTTGAAGACGCACGTCATGGAAGACATGGAATTCACCGCCGTAGGGACCGCACTGTTTGGTACAGAGGCCACGACAGGACAATCCGTTTGTCGCTTTGGCTTGCAGCACGTCACCACCATCAATCCCGTTGCCGAATGGCAAGCCGCACAGGGTGGGATAGACATTGCTGCCCCGCTGGATTAGGCAATTGACAAACCGGCTTCAGCGGCCACTATTGCGATCTGCATTCCCCATGGAAAAGATTGTACCAGCTACGGCGATCATGCGACTGCTCATGGCAGCAGGGGCCATGGTTTTGCTTTTCGCAAATCCGGTTGCAGATGCTGAAGACAGTGGGTTTGCAACGCCCGAAAAACTTGGCGAAGCCCTGTTCTTTGATTCAAACCTCTCAGCCAATCGGACTTTGTCCTGCACCTGGTGTCATGCGCCGTCACGCGCTTTCATCGACCAGCTTCAGCCGGATGAAGGACAGGCGGTTCCGCTGGATCCCGATGGAAAGCCAATTGGCGTCCGCAATTCTCCTTCCGCCATGTACACAGGTTTTACACCAGAATTTGGCAGAGCAGCCGACGGCAATTGGGTCGGTGGGTTGTTTATGGATGGACGCGCCGCAACGCTTGAAGAACAGGCTGGTGGACCCCTGTTGAACCCGCAGGAAATGGCAATGCCAAGCAAGGCCGCCGTGGTTGAGCGCCTGAAGGAAAACCATGACTATGTCACCGCTTTTGACAAGCTATACGGCAAAGGCACGCTCGACAAGCCTGACAGTGGATTTTCAGCCTTGACCAAGGCCCTGGCGGCCTATGAGCGCACGCCAACATTTGCTCCCTTCGACTCGCGCTACGATCGGTTGTTGCGCGACGAGGTCACGTTCAGCGAGCAGGAAGAACAAGGCCGCAGCTTGTTCTTCTCGGGCCAACTTACCAATTGCAATCAATGTCACATGTTGCGCAAAAACCCAGGTGAGGCTGTAGAGACATTCACCAACTATTCCTACCACAACATTGGTGTGCCGATGAACAGGCTATTGCTGGCATCTGATGGATCGTCGAGCCCGCCCGATATTGGTTTGCAGGCCAATAAACAGACAAATGGTGAAGCCGCACTGAAAGGCAAGTTCAAGACACCAACGCTGCGCAATGTTGCCGTGACAGCCCCATACATGCACAACGGCGTGTTCAAGGGCTTGCGCACGGCAATCCTGTTTCACAACAAATACAACAGCAGAGAACCAGAACGACAAATCAATCCCGAGACAGGTAAAATCTGGGGGCCTCCAGAAGTCGAGGGCACGCTATCACGCAAGGAACTTGCAAGCCGACCTGCTCTTGCAGAACATGAAATTGACGCCCTTGTGGCCTTCCTCAAAACCCTGACTGACAGGCGTTATGGATCGCTGCTCAAATAGTCAGGCAGCCATCAGGCGGCCATCAGGCGGCTTACTTCATCGACCAGATCACGCAGGTGAAAAGGTTTCGACAACACCTTGGCGTCCTTGGGGGCTTTTGAATCAGGGTTCAGCGCAACGGCGGCAAATCCGGTGATGAACATGATCTTGAGGGCTGGATCAAGTTCGGCGGCCCGACGCGCCAGCTCGATGCCATCCATTTCGGGCATGACGATATCCGTCAACAGCAGATCAAATGTCGTCTGCTTGATTTCTTCAAAGGCACTGGCACCCTCGCCAAACGACGTCACGGTATGGCCAGCCTTTTCCAGGGCTTTCACCAGAAAGCGGCGGAGGTCGTCATCATCTTCAGCGAGTAATATGCGAGCCATGGTCTGTGTCACGAAAAATTCCCGTTCTATATGCGCCAGCCCAGCCAGCCATTCAATCGCCAGCTTGTCAAACCGCCATTACAAGTGGGAAAGATAGCGGTGAAGGAGTAAACAGGCCATGAACTTGCGTTGCAAGCCATGGACAGGGCGTCACAAAGCTGTTGATAATGACTTTTGGGAAGGTGTCACTTGAACGATTTGGCCAACCAGCATTTTGAAATCCTGGCACCGCGACAGTGGACCGCCCCTGTTATTGTCAATTCTCCCCACAGTGGCAACCAGTTGCCGCCATCGTTTCTGGCCCTCTCACAGCTCTCCACCGACCAATTGCGATCATCCGAAGACAGCCATATCGACGAATTGTTCCTCGGCTGCCTGGACGTCGGCGTTCCCTTGGTGCGGGCCCTCGTATCGCGCAGTTATCTCGATCTCAACCGCGAGCCGTTTGAGCTCGATGCCCGGATGTTTGAAGCAACGCTTCCTGACCACATCAACACCACGTCATCCCGGGTGGCTTGCGGATTGGGAACAATTCCAAAAACCGTGGGTGATGGTTTGAATATCTATGCCGGTCCCATCCCGATGCAGGAAGCCCTGAACCGCATCGAAACCATCCACAGGCCCTATCACCGCATGTTGGCTGCCCTGGTGGAAGAAGCCCATGCGGCCACAGGCACGGTGGTGTTGGCAGATTGCCACTCCATGCCGTCCTCCGCCGTCAGCAAAGGTCATCAAAAGTCAGACACCGTTGACATTGTACTTGGCGACCGTTTTGGCCGATCCTGTGATGGCTTTGTCATATCAGAAGTATCTATTCTCCTGAACGCTGCCGGCCTGGTCGTGGCTCACAACAAACCTTATGCCGGCGGTTTTATAACGGAGACACACGGCCATCCCCGGCAGGGTCGCCATGCTTTTCAAATTGAAATCAACCGCGCTATTTACATGAATGAAGTGACACGCGAGAAGAATGACGGTTTTGCCCCGCTTAAATCTGTGCTCGACCATTTGACCAGCCATTTGGCAAAAATCGCCACGGCTATGGCTGATGAAAACAACATCCAGCAAGCCGCCGAATAAAAAAAGAGCCGGATCACCAAGGTGTCCGGCCCAAGTCTAGGGAGGAAACGCCCAAAAGGGCAGTGAGGGAGAACCAAGTCCTCTGCTCACAAAAACTATTTGGCACTGCAACATGAGATTTGCAAGAGCAGTTTTTGATCCTTTGGTCAAAGATTGCTCAATTTTATGATCGTTTAGAATTAAGCAATTGAATTACAATGATTAAAATGAATTCGATAGGTGAATTGCAAATATTGCATGACACCAGTCTAATATTGCACTGCACAATAATCCGGGCGTCTGACAGGCAAATGCCTCGCCTTGGCTTTTGCAGCAGACCGTCCTAACAGTTTGCTGAAATTGTTGAAATCAGCTCAGGCAACCCTTCGAGGCTCGCAAGAGCTCGCGCCTCAGGGTGAGGGATTTCAATGAGTTACCTCATCCTGAGGTGCCCGCCCTTGCGGGCCTCGAAGGATGCGCCAAAGTAATGGTGGCATTTTCAGCAAACTGCTAAAGCAAAATCATGCAAAACACCGACCCCAAACAGGACTTTTGGCAAGAATTGACCGTGTTCGCCTGCAACCTCGCCGAAGCCGCAGGTGCAGCCATTCTGCCGCATTTTCGCAAAAATTCCCCCATCGATGTCAAAGCCCACGAAACCTGGGATCCGGTAACCGAGGGAGATCGGGCCGGTGAAAGGGCAATCCGCCAGCTGATTGAAAAGCATTACCCCGATCATGGCATTATCGGCGAGGAATATGGCAGCAAACCCGCGAGGTCAGACTTCACATGGATCCTCGACCCCGTCGATGGCACCCGGGCCTTTGTCATCGGTCTGCCAGTATGGACCACATTGGTCGGGCTCTATGAAAAAGCCGTGCCAAAAATTGGTGTGATGTATCAACCCTTTGTGGGCGACATGTTTTATGGCAACCCGGCCGGCAGTTGGTTGAACCATCGTGGTCACGTTGAAAAACTGCAAGTCCGCCCCACTACCACGCTCGCCGATGCGGCCCTTGGCACCACGTCCCCCCATCTCTACAAAGGCGGGGACGCCGGCAACTTCGAAAATTTGCGCAACAAGGTCAAGGTCACACGCTACGGCGGCGATGCCTATTTCTTCAGTCTGCTGGCGGCGGGCCATCTGGACGTTGCCATGGATGCCGGATTGCAGATTTATGATATCGCAGCACTGATCCCGATTATTCGCGGGGCCGGTGGCATCGTCGAAAGCTGGGACGACCGGGATGTAAGCCAAGGCGGCAATGTTCTTGCCGCTGCAACCCCCGAACTCTTCGCCGCCGCCAAGGCCGTGATGCAGGGTTAGAGTTTGAACATCCTGATGGCAGTCAGCGACAGTCCCGTGACCCCGGCGGACAAGACGGTACCCCACAGCATGTCAATCAACGCAATTTTCGAGGTAAAACCTTTCATCGTGGCGAGGTTCGTCAGGTCATAGGTGGCATAGGCCACCAATCCAAAGAACCCGCCCATCAGCAAGGCTCGCGTCGAAAAGCCAGAAGGTGCCGCAGGTTCAATGACAAAAACCAACAGGCCCAAAGAGAACAATGCATAGAACAGAAAGGCCACCAGAAAATTCGGACGCTCCCGCAACAGGCCACCGATTTCACTCACATAGATCGTTCGGCCCGCCGTCGACAGCCAGACAAAATCAATAGCCAGAAATATCGCAAGGACGATAACATAGTGGATGAGATAAAGGCGCATGTCTTGGGGTCCTTGCAACTGACCTTCTGTTTACGCCGCATGCAAAGCCCGGATCACCGTTTGATAGCAATCTGCTGCTGCTGCATGAATCGGGGTGGAGGGTGAAGTGGAGAGCAGTAGCCAAACACTGCCCTCCAACCTGCC
>JANONM010000138.1:0-7639 GCA_031420855.1 Hyphomicrobiales bacterium | reverse complement strand
TGAGGGCCTTGCGAACCTGAAGCGCATGATCCAGATATCACCGCCCGTTGCGCCTGAGGGTGCATCGCGCTGGAAAGCCTGGCAGCCCAACAAGGTATGGACGTCACGCGTCATCAGGGCTCCGGTTGAAAAAGTCTGGGGGGTGATGCGGGATTTTGCCAGCATGGGGGCTTGACATGACGAGATCAGCAAGATGCACATGCTGAAAAAAGTGCGGGCCGACAAAGTGGGCGGTATGCGGGATTTTTATTTTGGTGCTGGGCATTTGAATGAGGAACTGCTGCACCTCAATGACATGAACCGATCATTTTCCTATCGCATTACAGCTTGCGAGCTACCGTGGTTGAACTATGTTTCCGGTCCCCGGTTGTGGCCGGTGACACAGAACAACAGCACGTTTGCTGTGTGGACGGGCGACTGGGATGCCAGCCCGCAAGATGATCTTACACTTATTCCGAACACGGAGCAAAATGTTTACCAGAAGGCATTTGCGGGTGTGGAGAAGTTGTTGAGGAAAAGGGGCGAGTGAAGGACAGCGCGATCACGCTGGCCAAAGGGACCTCATCCGTCTCGCGCAAAAAGGCGCGATCCACCTTCTCCACGAAGCCGTGGAGAAGGGACTGTATTCGCAAACTGTCCCTTCTCCACGCCTTCGTGGAGAAGGTGCCCCGTAGGGGCGGATGAGGTCCCTTTGGCGGTCTCAAACAAGGCTTGGCCGCCATTACCCCGTATGAAACACCAATTCCGTATCGGCCCACCATTCATCGGTCTTGCGGGTGGCAATCGGTTCCTGCATTGGATCGGTCATGTTCCACCATTCCTGCATGCGCGGTGCGTGTCTGATCTCAGCCATGTCTTTTTCATAGTTCGATCCCATGTATTCCCAATAGGAAATCAGCAGGTTTTCGGGTTCGCGCAGGAAGATGGAATAGTTCTGCACGTTGCTCATGCGAATGGCCTCCAGGATTTCGGGCCAGACAGTGGCATGGATGCGTTTGTACTCGGCGATGATCTCTGGTTTTACTTTGATGATGCGGCACATGCGCTGCATGGTTTTCTCCCGTTGACATGAAAGGATTTCAATTGGAATGTTTACAAAATTGCGGGAGAGACACAATGGCCGAATGGACAAAAAGATTTGGATTGACGGGCAAACGTGCGCTGGTGACAGGAGCCACCAAGGGTATTGGTTTTGAAACCTGTCAGGTGTTGGCAGATGCCGGGGCCGATATCGTGGCCGTGGGGCGTGATGAAAAAGGCCTTGCCGAGGTAAGCGCGCTTGTAAAAAAATTGGGGCGCAAATGCCTTGCCATTACAGCCGACATGAGCACCATCGAAGGCCCGCAAATGGCTGCCCAGAAAGCTTTGGCAGAATTCGGCACCATCGACATCCTCGTCAACAATGCTGGCGTTGCACTGAATGAACCCCTGCTCGATATCACCATGAAAAGCTGGGACACCACCATCAATGTCAATCTGCGGGCACCCTTCCTGTTGGCACAAGCACTGGTGCCGCAGATGATCAAGCAGAAAATGGGCAAGATCATCAATGTCTCATCGCAATCCGGCGTGATGGCTTTGGCGGATCATGGCTCCTACGGCGCTTCAAAGGGCGGCCTCAACATGCTCACAAAAGTGATGACGATTGAATGGGCCAGACACAATATTCAAAGCAACACCGTCTGCCCCACGGTTATTTTGACCCCGATGGGGGAAATGGTTTGGGGCAAGCCTGAAAAAGGCGATCCGATGAAAGCCAAAATACCTTTGGGACGTTTTGGCAAGACGACGGAAGTGGCGGACCTCATTTTGTTTCTGGCTTCTTCAGCCTCTGATCTGATCACAGGGCAGGATATTTTGATCGACGGCGGGTTCACCGCGCAGTAGGTCAATCAGCTATCTCTTCCCCTGCCGACCAGTGCGATAGGTTTCATTCGCGTCGGGTCGGCGGCTACGCTTGAGATCTTCACCGCCTGGAACATTTTGAACCTGCTGGGGATCGCCCTTGTGGGGCGGTGTCCGGTCATTCGTGTGCAATTGATGAGGTGGTTGCTTGCCGGGTTCATGCTCCAGCTTCTGGTCGCCTATGCGCCCTTTTTCCGCATGTTGCTTCACCAATTCGGGATTCTCGTGTTCTGGACGTGCCATCGCAGTTCTCCTTTCAAGAGAAACGCCCACCACTGCTGTAATGTTCCATTCAATATGTCGCACGGCCACCGGAAATATCAAACACCGCACCGGTTGAGAACGAGCACTCTTCAGAAGCCAGCCAGCAGACGAGGCTTGCGACTTCATCGACCGTGCCAAAACGGGCCTTGGGGATTTTGGCCAGCATGAAATCGATGTGGGCCTGGGGCATTTGATCGAATATCGGTGTGCGCACGGCAGCAGGCGTCACCGAATTTGCAGTGATATTGTATTTCGCCAGTTCTTTTGACAGGGATTTGGTGAAGCCGATAACACCTGCCTTGGAGGCTGAATAGGCTGAGGCATTGGGGTTGCCTTCCTTTCCGGCGATGGAGGCGATGTTGACGATGCGTCCATAATTCTGGGCAATCATCAGCGGCACGACGGCGCGATTGGTGAAGAAGGTGCCGTTGAGATTAATCGCAATGGTTTGCAGCCAGCCATCAATCGGAAAACCATCGACGGGTACGGTTGGTCCCGTAATACCGGCACTATTGACCAGAATATCAATGCCGCCGATTTGCCTTTGGGTTTCGGCCACAGCATTTTCCACTGAGGTATAGTCCGAGATATCGGTCTTGATGCCGCCATTCACATCCCAGCAAACGACTTCACCACCTTCGGCAGCAATGCGCTTGGCCACAGCTTCGCCGATACCCGAAAGACCCCCGGTGACAACAGCGCGGCGCCCTGCAAACCGTGACATCGGTTTAGGCTTTGCGATTGCGGATGGTGATGAGGCCCGCCAAGGCTGCCGCCACACCCGAAACCCACCAGACAAAAGGATGCAAATAAAACGGACTTGCTGCCAACATGGCTTTGCCGCCTGTCGTATTGGGATCAGGTGGTTTCAGGAAAAATGCGCCGTAAAGATAGGCGGCCACAATGGAAACCAACAGGACAATACAGAAGATCATGGCGACCACCATGGTGATGGTAACAATTGAGCGAACCTTCACGCCGGATTGTGCCAGTGGCAGCAAGTTGTTCACCAATCCCGCGAGCACCACAATCATGCTGCCGATGGTGAACAATGTAATGCTGAAGGGTTGGAAAATCATGATCAGGGCAACCAGCCCCAATGCGATGATTGCATATTCCATCTGGAGCGCGCTTTGTGGCGTCAGTGCTTTGTGATTGTCATTCATGATCGCACCGCCTTGCCATCGGAACCAAAGACGTGGGTTTGCGAGGCGTCAGGTTCGAGATGGAGTATTTCCCCGGTTTTCACGCGCTTGTCACGGGGAACCACGACGCGGATTTCACCACCTGTGATGGTGCGGGCGTGGATCAAGGTTTCTGCGCCCATGGGTTCGATCAGTTCAGCGGTGGCGGTGATCGCCGTTGGCCCAGGGGCCGCAATGGCTGCAAAGGCCCGGGGCCTGATGCCGATTGTCACTTTTGATTTTGCCAGACGATTGACCGCCCCATTGACACCCACACGCAAAGACATATTGCCAATCTTGAACTCACCCTTTTCGGCTTTGACGGAAAGCAAATCGGCTTCGACCAAATTCATTTGTGGTGTACCGATGAAGCTTGCCACAAAGACATTGGCTGGTTTGGCAAAGACATCATGGGGTGTGCCCACCTGTTCAATGAGGCCGTCGCGCATGATGGCAATACGGTCTGCCATGGTAAGGGCTTCCAGCTGGTCATGGGTGACGATGACTGTGGCTTTTGAAAGATTTGAAAGCACTTCCTTGATTTGTCCACGCATGGAATGGCGCAACTCTACATCGAGTCGCGAAAGAGGCTCGTCAAAGAGGAAGCAATTCGGATCGCGGATGATGGCGCGGGCCACGGCGATGCGCTGCTTCTCGCCTTCGGATACTTGCCCCGGCATGCGGTCCAGCACATCATCCAGGTGCAGGATTTTTGCAACTTTATTGACGCGCGCATCAGCATCGACTTTTGAGAGCTTCTCAAAATGCAAGGGCATGGCGATGTTCTGGCCCACGGTGAGTGCGGGATAAAGCGCGTAAAACTGGAACACCATGGCAATGTTGCGTTTTTCGGGGGCCAGCTCATTCATGTTCTGGCCTGCGATAATCACCTCACCTGCTGTCGCCCGCTCCAGTCCCGCGATCATGCGCAGCGTCGTGGTTTTGCCGCAACCGGATGGGCCCAGCAGGCAGACCACTTCACCAGCATCAACTTTCAAGTCCACGTCTTTGACAGCAACAAAATCGCCGAATTTCTTGGTGACTTTTCGAACGTCGATGGTTGACATGACTAACGTTTCACTGTTCCGAATGTGACGCCGCGCAGCAGGTGGTCCTGCAGGAAGAAGGTCACGAGGAATACCGGGATGAGAAAGAGGGTTTCGATTGCCGCAAGCAATGTCCAATCGGTGCCGCGTCCACCCGACGAAACCGCCTGGTTCATGGCCACGGGAACGGTTCGTGTGTCTGGTCCCGATAGCAGCAGCGCAAACAGGAATTCGTTCCAGGTGAGAATGAGGCCGAAGACAAATGTGGCAGCAAGGCCGGCGATGACTTGGGGCAGACAGATTTTGAAGAATACCTTGGCGTCGGATGAACCATCAATGCGGGCTGCATCTTCCACGTCGGTTGAAAGTTCATCAAAGAAACTTTTCATCATCCAGATGGTGAAGGCCAGATTGAAGGCGGTGTAAAGCAGAATGATGCCCATGTAGGAACCGGAAAGCCCGACGACGCGGAACATCAGGATCACCGGAATGATGACAACGATGGCGGGCAACATGCGGGTGGTGAGAATGATGAAGAGATAGGTGTCGTTGCCCTTCAGGGGATAGCGGGAAAAACCAAAGGCCGCGAGGGTGCCGATCACCAGTGCCAACAGAACCGAAACAGATGCAATGACGATGGAGTTGAAGAAATAGCGGTCAAAGCCGGTGTTTTCCGCGGCACCACCCGTGGTCATGGAGCGTGAGAAAACCGAGCCGAAATTTTCCAGTGTGGGTGAGAACACATAGGCATCGGGGATCAGACCAAAAAGTGAGGTGGGTGACAGGGTGGGTGGCACCGACAGGGCCAGTTCCTGGGGCTTGAAGGCCATGAAAATAATCATCAGTACAGGGATGAAATAGATCAGGCTGACGATGGCGACGAGAAGCGTGTGGCCCCAGCCTGCTTCGCCAACGCCGGAAGCCTTGCGGAAGCCGAGGTGTTCGAGGATGGAGGTATTAGACATTGATGCGGCCCCGTAAACACTCTCTCCAAACCGTCATTCCCGCGAAGGCGGGAATCCCGCTTTCGGCGGCCACAACGTTTGTGTCCAAAGCTGGATTCCCGCCTACGCGGGAATGACGGCGTAGTGGTGTTGAACTTCTCACTTGAAGCTCTCTCATGAGTTCTGGCTCCTTCTATTCGCCAGATACAAATAGAGGTTCGTCAGCACGATGACCATGAACAGCATGAGATAAGATATGGCGGCGCCTTCGCTGGTTTTGTTTTGTTCGTTGGCGATGCGGATGAGATGGTAGGAAATGGTCATGGTGTCGTTGCCGCCCTTGGTCAGCAGGATAACAAGGTCGGCAAGTTTGAAAGCCTCAATGGTGCGGAACAACAGGGCGAGCATCAACAGGCCGCGGATATAGGGGAATGTAATGGACCAGAAGCGCCGCCAACTTGAAACGCGGTCAATGGCGGCGGCCTCGTAAAGATATTTCGGCACAGATACCAATCCGGCCAGAACCAACAACATGACGAAGGGCGACCACATCCAGGCATCGGCAAAGACGATACCAGCGACTGCGCCAATCTTGTTGTCCATCAGAATGAATTGTTCGCCCGTGATGTTGCCCATCACATAGCTCAGGATGCCGAAAGTGGGATCGTAGTAGTAGGTGAAAAACACGCCTGATGCGACGACTGACAGCATCATGGGAGTCAGCACGAGGATCAGCAGATATTTGCGCAGTGGAAATTGTTTTGAAAACAACATGGCGAGCAGAAAACCGATGAGCATTTGCGCTGCCACGGTGAACACAACGAACATCGCCGTGTTGATCAAGGCGTTCCAGTTATCCTTGGCGGCAATCTCGTTGGTGAGAACCTTGATGTAATTGTTGAGGCCGACGAAGCGGATGGTTTGCTGGTTGGACTGGTAGGCGAAGAAGGACAAGCCCAGAGACCAGAGCAAGGGGAAGATATTCATCACAAACAGCACGGCGATGGCGGGAGCTATCAGCAAGCCACCATAATATTTGCGGCGATAGGCATTGATGGCGAAGGCCGCCGCAACCAGTGCTGCCATGGCACCAACGATCCAGAACGAGGCCTTGGCAGGCAGGATCAGCATGGCGAGGATTGAGACGACAATGCCAACCAGAATGGCCAGCTTCCAGTTGTGGGCGGAGGCTGTGAGCGTTGGAGTTGGTTGGTCGATAGCAGATACGTACATTCGTTTTTGCTTCTGTGCACTACACCAAAGGGACCTCATCCGCCCCGTTGGGGCACCTTCTCCACGAAGACGTGGAGAAGGGACAATGCATGTCCCTTCTCCAACTTCTTTGTTGGAGAAGGTGGCCGACAGGCCGGATGAGGTTCTTTCTTACTTGATCAAACCAGCTTCCGTCAGCAGGTTCTGCTGGAACTTCGCTACGTTATCGAGCGTTGTTTTCGCATCCTGCTTGCCGGTGATGGCAAGGTCGAACTGGTCTTGTTGCTGGGTCAGCAATTCAAAGAACTGTGGCACATGCCACACGTCTTTTTGCCAATCCAGCGAGGCAGCCCAGGCGCGGTTCCAGGGACGATAGGTCACGTACTTCGGATCGGTGAACACCGATTTCATGGCCGACTGGCCACCCGACGCAGCAAATTGATGCTGAATCTCAGGTGACAACCACCACTTTACAAAGCCCATGGCTTCGGTGAGCTGGGTTGGCGTTGTCCACGTCGTGAGCACGAAGGGCTGACCGCCGATGTTTGACCAACGGATCATCTTGCCATCAGCGCCCATGGTACCTGGCATCATGCCAAACACCAGTTTGTCGGAGACCTTCGACGACTTCGGATCAAGCGAAGCTTCGCCCAAACCAATCCAGTCGATGTTCATGGCCACTTTGCCTTCGCGGAACAATTCGTCCGATTTGAAGATGTCCATGGTGCCGGTCTTGGCAACGGGTGGCATATAGTCGATGAAGCTCAGGTATTCTTCCAATGCCTTCACGGCTTCCGGCGAATTCACAACGCCTTCGGCTTGGCCGTTTGGTTGCTTGGTTTCATCCCATACGCCGCCACCTCTTTGCCAGATGAAGCCATTGATTTGCATGGACGAGAAGTCATAGCCTTTGCCGGCTTGGAAAGCGATGCCGTAAAAATCGTCTTCAGCAGGTTTGCCAGCCAGCATTTCGCCTTTTTTGCGCTGGAAGAAAATACCTACGTTCTTGAAGTCATCCCAGGTCATGGCATCGAGTTCTTCGCCCGTGCAGGGGAGTTTCTTGTTGAACTTGGCCATGAAGGCT
>JANONM010000137.1:0-3966 GCA_031420855.1 Hyphomicrobiales bacterium | reverse complement strand
CATTGCAGGCGAGAGGTGGGGTTTATCTTGGCGGCGGCATCGCGCCCTCCATTGCCCATAAGCTGCAAGCCCCCAAATACCGCGCAGTCTTTGAAGACAAGGGCCGCATCTCCGGCGTGATGAAACCCATTCCGCTGTTTGTCATCACTGATCCATTTCCGGCATTCAAAGGCTGTGCCGCAGCCATTAATGCATCATGAACAAAGACACAGCTTTCCTCATCGTCGACATGCAGAATGATTTCTGCCCCGGCGGAAAATTGCCCGTTGCAGGTGGCCATGACATTGTGCCGTTGGTCAATCAACTGGCCAGCCAGCACACCCATGTCGTGTTGACTCAAGACTGGCATCCTGAGGGGCACTCATCATTCGCATCACAACATCAGGGTGCTGATCCCTTCACCCAGATTGAGATGCCCTACGGCCCACAAACCCTGTGGCCCGATCACTGTATCATCGGCAGTATGGGCGCAAAATTCCACGGCAGTCTCGATGTGCCCCATGCCGAACTCGTCATCCGCAAAGGCTTTCGCCAGACCATCGACAGCTATTCCGCCTTTTTCGAAAACGACCACAAGACACCAACTGGATTGGGCGGCTATTTGAAAGAACGTGGATTCAAAAAAGTAACACTTGTCGGCCTCGCCTTCGATTACTGCGTTCGCTATTCGGCCGAGGATGCCAATGCACTGGGCTTTGAGGTGACAGTGGTCGAGGCCGCAACCCGCGCCATTGATCTGGGAGGAACCTCTGACGCCACGCGCCAGAGTTTTGCCGAGCGCGGCATTGTGTTGGCGTGAGACTTGTCGTGCTTCCCCCACCTCCGCCCTTTTTTAACGCGCCATAGCCTTCGGCGAAGGCGGGCGGGCACCTCCTCCCCGATGAAAAATCGGGTTGGAGGGTGAAGTCAGATACCGCCCTCCAACCCGCCACTTTGGCGGGGAGGAGGTGGCCCTCGACTTGATCGGGGGCCGGAGGTGGGGACCTACGCCGACACATAGGCCGTCTTCACCGCCGTATAGAATTCAGCCGCATAGCGTCCCTGTTCGCGTGATCCCATGCTGGAACCTTTGCGGCCGCCAAACGGCACATGATAGTCAACCCCTGCCGTTGGCAAGTTGATCATCACCATGCCAGCTTGTGACTTCTTGCGGAAGTCGGAAGCGAATTTCAGCGATGATGTATAGATGCCCGATGAAAGGCCAAAGATTGTGTCATTGGCCACCGCAAGGGCTTCATCATAGCCCGACACCTTAATGACGGATGCCACAGGCCCGAACACTTCCTCGCGGTTGATGCGCATGTCATTCGTGGTGCCGGTAATGAGGGCAGGGGATAAATAATGCCCCTTGGTGTCACGGTTCAAGCGTTCACCGCCCCACGCCACGGTGCCACCTTCGTTCCGCGCAATGTCGATATATTTTTCATCCTGGGCCAATTGGGCGGCATCAACCACAGGTCCAATCTGCGTGCCCTCTTTCAAGGCATGATCAACCTTCAGCGCTTTCATGGCCGCGATGGTTTTCTCAACAAACGCATCATGCACCTTTTCATCAATGACCAAACGCGATGATGCCGTGCAGCGTTGTCCCGTCTGGAAAAACGCGCCATCAATAGCACCCGCAACCGCAGCATCCAGATTGGCATCGGCCATCACCACAAGCGGATTCTTGCCGCCCATTTCCAACTGGAACTTGGCACCGCGCCCGGCACAGGCCATCGCCACCTTGCCCCCGGTTTCCACAGAGCCTGTGAAAGAAATGGCATTCACATCCTTGTGGTTCAACATGGTCTGGCCCACCACGGAACCACGACCCATTACCAAATTCAAAACCCCATTCGGCAGACCCGCCTGAGAAGCAATCTCCATCAGGGCCCAGGCCGAGCCCGGAACCATGTCAGCCGGTTTGAAAACCACCGTGTTGCCAAAGGCGAGTGCGGGCGCAATTTTCCACGCCGGAATGGCAATCGGAAAATTCCACGGACAGATCAGACCGACAACGCCGACGGGTTCCCGTGTGACGGTCACATCAACATTGGGGCGCACTGATGCCACATGGGTGCCTTCAACCCGCAAGGTTTCCTGGGCAAAGAACTTGAAAATCTGTGCCGCCCGCATGGTCTCAGCAATGCCATTGGCCAAGGGCTTGCCTTCTTCCCGCGCCAGCAAGGTGCCGATCTCGTCTTTCCTGGCCAACAGCGCCACGCCAATTTTTTCGAGCGCATCAGCCCGCACCTGCGGTGTTGCGCCACTCCATCCGGGCAAAGCCGCCTTTGCCGCCGCAATTGCATCTTCGGTTTGTGCGGCACTGGCCTGGGCATAAAGGCCCACAACATCGCTCACATCGGAAGGGTTGATGTTCTCATTGGTTGATACACCTTCAACCCATTCGCCATTGATGAAATTCTTGTGCAGCATGTTGTTCTCCTGAAGGTTGGACCATCGTGAGGCCCGCGCTTGGCGTTCATCCGAAAACCCAGTTCATAATCCGAAAATCAAACATGTGGCAAACAAAAAAGGGGCCTGTTTGGCCCCTTCAATGCATTGCGGTATTCAAATCAGGAGCAAACAGCGCCACCAACCGTTGTCTGGTAGCAGGTCAATTGCAGGGCTGGTCTTGGGCGCACCATCACGGTTTGCTCGACGTTGAAGCTCGTCTTGCCTAAAATCTTGTCGCCCATGAAAGTCGCGACATAGGGCACATAATCCATGCAGGCTTGCGTGACGATCAGGTCATTGCCTGCTGCCATCAAGGGGGTCATTTCGGCGGTGTTGGGAGCACTGTCACAACCCGGGCCAACACCGTTCGATGTTTGCCAAACCTTCGATATGGTGGCACCGATCTTGCGATAGCCATAAACCTTCACCGTCACCTTCGTGGCAGGAGTAGGCTTCATGATCATGTTATTGGCAAACATGTAGTCGGTGATGTTGGATTTGAGAACCGAGTTGCGGTTCTGGCTGGTGATATCTGCAACAGAAGCGGCCACTGCCGTGATTTTCCGGTTGAAGGATACCAGCCCTGTCAAATCCAGCAAACCAAAATACAACAGCAGCAGGAATGGCAAAATGAAAGACATTTCGATAGCGGCAACACCAGATTCGGCACGCCAGAATTTCTTGAGTTTTAAATGCGTCATGATGTTAACTCGCGCTGCAGGCTGAGGCCGAGCTCGGATAGGGCTCGTTCTTGAAAATCGCGACACCGGCCATGCGGCGTTTTGTGTCGCCCGCAAAGTTGCCAAAGAAGCTCATGAAATAGGGGATGGCGAATTCCCAGTCATAGGTGGCAATCAGCGCCACGGGTGTTCCGGGTGCACCACAACTGAACGACGTCGGGTTCGGGGTGCCGTCGTCCTTGGCACCGACGTTGAGATAGGATGGCATGCTCGTGTTCAGCGTTTGGAAGCTTGTCGCTGCCGATGTCATGTAGACATTGACCTTGCCTTTGCAATCGATCAGCGTGCCTGCGATGTCACACAGTTTGACTTTGAATTGCGACAGCGTCATCGCGGCCGTTTGGGCTTGTCCTGTCCGTACGATACGGGCTGCTTCCTGCACACTGGTTTGCAAGGCGTATTCAGTGAACAACATCAGGCCGGTTTCCATGATGACACCGACCATCAGAAAAAATACCGGGGCGACCATGGCAAATTCAACCGCCGTGGCCCCGCTATCATCGCGCAAATGCCGCGCCGTTGTCGAGCGCACAAAGCGGCCCCGCAGCTTTTTTAGAATTGTCATTACGCCCTCCCGACACACACCGGCAAACAGCCTGCCCGGCAACAAACCCATATTTGGTCTGGCATTCCTAACAGAAGTCGATTGCTAAACTTTTACCGGGATGCATAAAATTTTATCCATCGACCAGAAATGAAAATGGCGGCAGTTTTGCTCTGCCGCCATCATGTTGAATTGTGGGTTGGAAATCTATTGTGGAGCGGCGGGTGCGGCTGCTTCAGCTGT
>JANONM010000136.1:0-1711 GCA_031420855.1 Hyphomicrobiales bacterium | reverse complement strand
GCAAAATTCCCGACTATCTCGATGCCCGCCAGTCTGCGACGGGCACATGGTCCGTTGTCAACAACCAGCTCTGCACCTTCTATGACGCGGCTATAGCAGGCGGCTGTTTCCGGGTTGAACGGATTGGGGCCAATTGTTTTGATTACTATGCGGTGGCCTCATCAGTCGAAGAAGCCCTGACACCAACCGAAAAGCCCCGCTACACCGCAAGGGCACATATTGATGGACTGCCTGATACCTGCCCGGATGAATTGTCGGTTTGAACTATTGCCGCCCTTCGAGGCTCGCAAGGGCTCGCATCTCAGGGTGAGGGAATCTATAAGAAGCCCTCACCCTGAGGTGCCGCGCCTTCGCGGCCTCGAAGGGTTGGCCAACGCAAATCCCGCACTTTGAAAATGTACCTGTGCTTGCTAAGCATTGCCCATGGACAATCCCGCACAAATCCTTTTCCCCCTCTCCCTCGGCATCGGACTTGCCGCTGCCACAGGCTTCCGGATTTTCATTCCCCTCCTGATGCTGGGGATTGGTGTGCGCCTTGGCCAAGTGCCGGTGTCTGATGGTTTTGTCTGGGTTGGCACAACGCCTGCCCTGGTGATGCTGGCCGTGGCTGCCTTCACGGAAGTTGCGGCTTATTACGTGCCATTGCTCGACAATGCGCTGGACCATGCGGCAGGACCAGCGGCCATGGCGGCGGGCATTCTGGTGTCGGCAGCGGTGCTGGGCAATCTTGATCCCATGTTGAAATGGACCCTCGCCATCATCGCAGGCGGCGGTGCCGCAGCGGCCACACAAAGCACAACAACTGCCTTGCGCGGCTCATCTACACTTTTGACGGGCGGGCTTGGCAACCATGCGCTTGCCACGGGCGAAATTGTTGGAGCCGTGGTCACATCCCTGCTGGCCATGCTGTTGCCCTACGTCACGGCAATTCTGGTTCTGCTGTTCATCTGGCTGGGCTGGCGTCTTGCACTAAAGTGGCGGCGCAGGACAAAAACTGCTACCTGATATCATTCCGTCACCACCACTTTGGCTTTCATGCTGTTGTGGCGTTTGCAGAAATACTCATAGATGCCAGCCTTGGTGAAGGTCTGCGAATATTTCTCGGCTTTGACAAAGTATCCACTGTCAAAATCCTTGCTGGGTTTTTCCGGTGTGCCTGAGGTGACGGAATGTTCGATGTCGTCACTGTTCAACCATGTGATGGTTGTGCCCACCTTCACGGTGATTTCAGCGGGCATGTATTGAAACAGTTTGATGTCAGCCTTTTGTTCATCGGCAAAACCCGCCGTGACAAAACCCGGCAGCAACATTGCAACGGCAATGACATGGGCAAATAATTTCATGGCTGTTCTCCTGTCAGAAAGCTGGGCGATGGCAGGTCAGGTCATGCAACCCGCCCGCCATCGCCCGGTCCATTATTTCGTCATCGGAAATTTGTCGGGGAATTGCGCAATGATGGTGTCGGCCAAAGGGTCGGCAATCATCTTCATATGCTGTGATGCTTCGCGGATCTTCGTATAGGCCAGTTTCTGGTCCTTCTTGGCTTGCGCATCCACCACATCCTTCAGGCTGAGGATATGCATTTTCACCAATTCAGCAACCGCTTCCTTCGGCAATGCAGGCGATGCAGAATTCAGGAAAGCGCCAAAATCCGTGGCATACTGCAACAGGTCATTGACGGCTTTTTCCTTGCCCTTCTTGGACTTCTTGG
>JANONM010000135.1:0-5157 GCA_031420855.1 Hyphomicrobiales bacterium | reverse complement strand
CGGATGCGACATGATGCGAAATCATTGGCTTTTTGCTCATTCATTCACCTCTACGATATCCGGCGTTTGCCAGACCAGATGTTGACCGCCGTCGAGCGCAATCATCTGGCCCGTCAACGCCGGTTGGGACAATATGAATTTTACGGCTTCGCTGATTTCCGCTGGCGACGTGCCGCGCCCCAGCAACGTCAACCGCGCCTGTTTGTCAAATTCGCGCTGATCCATGCGTATCGAAGGCAAGGCAGGACCGGGACCAATGGCATTGACCCGGATGCGCGGCGCCAAGGCTTGCGCCAGGGTGCGGGTGGCTGTCCACAAGCCGGTTTTGGACATGGTATAAGAGAAGAAACGCGGATTGAGCTTCCACACCCGCTGGTCAATGATGTTGATGATATTGCCGTGAAGGTCGTCAGGCAGAGCCTCGGCAAAGGCCTGCGCCAGCATGATGGGGGCCCGCAAATTTGTGTCCTGGTGGGTGGACCAGCTTTCCGGTGAAATGCCACCCACTTCATCCGGTTCAAAAATCGAGGCATTGTTGATGAGTGTCGTCAGCGGACCAAGCGCATGGGCCACCTCTGCAATCAATCGCTCGGGAGTTTTCACATCCGCCAGATCGCCTTGCACGACAATGGCACGGCGTCCCTTTTTGGCAATTTCCCGTGCGACAATTTCAGCCTCTGGCCGAGATGTGTGACAATGCACGGCAATGTCATAACCTGAGGCCGCCAGATCAAGCGCCAGTTGTCGGCCTATGCGTTTGGCGGCACCTGTAATGAGAACGGTTTTATGAGGTATTTTCATTTCGGCATCAAAATCACATAGTGCTTGCGCAACTTTTTCACTGTCTCCCACGTGCCTTTGAAACCTGCGGGGATGATAAAGGCATCGCCCTTTTTGAAACGCCACGACTTGCGGCTGCGTTCTTTGCGCAACACCACTTCGCCTGTGATGATGTGACAGAATTCCCACTCATCGTAGCTGACCAAAACCTTGCCCGGTGTCGACTCCCAGATGCCGCAAAGAAGCCTGTCATCCTCACCCTGCCAGTGGTTCCAGGTCTGGGTCAGACGCTTGCCAGAAAGCAATCGACTGGGATCAGGTTGTCCCTTCTCGACTTTCGGCGCGCGGCGGCCTGATGTGACCATGCTCAAGATATCAGGAATATCATTTGCCATATTGGTCCCTCAGATGTTGCAGCAACTCTTCCCTGCCCGGTTTGAAATCACTTGCCAACCACCAGTCTTCAAGTTCGCGCAAGATCTGTCCAAGCTGCGGACCAACGGCAATGCCCACGGATTTGATATCATCGCCTTTGATGGGGAATATCGGGATCGGCCAGCGCAGGGGCAGTTGCGAAAGTTGACGCCATGCAAGACTGTCCAGTTTGTCCTTGCTTCGCGCCAGACTCAAATGGATGGCATCAGCGAATGCCTCTGCGCCCAACGCGTATAACAACGCCTTCTGTTCACGTTCACGCAATGCCGGAGATACCCTTGGCAGTCCAGCCAGGGTGGCAAGCCGTTTTGCCTGGGCATTGGAAAGCCGCAAGGCTTCAGGCAGATTGCCTGGATTATCAGCCAACACAAACAACCGCAGTAGTGCATCAGCAGGAAGCCGCTTTAAAACCCGCCATTCATCCGTATACGGAACAATGACTTCAAGAATGCCGACGTCTGCCATCAGCCTCAAGGTTTGAAACGCACGAGGTGCCACGAGAAGTTTTAAAAACTCCTGCCGAATGCGCTCAACCGAAAGACTCTTGATGCCGTCTTTCAAGGCAATGCAGGCGCTCAAACCAGCTTTTTCTGGAGCGCCTTTTCCGAAGGCTGCATGAAAACGGAAAAACCTCAAAATGCGCAAGTAGTCCTCCTGAATGCGCACATCAGCGGCACCTACAAACCTCACCTTGCGAATTAATATGTCATCATAACCATTTGTATAATCATAATATTTTCCATCATTGTCGCAATAAATCGCATTCATCGTGAAATCACGGCGGCTGGCATCTGCGGCCCAGTCCCCGCTGAATTCCACCGTGGCGCGGCGTCCATCCGTTGCAACATCGCGGCGCAATGTGGTGACTTCAAACACGCCAGTGCCGTGGGTAATGGTAACCGTACCATGATCAATGCCCGTGGGATGAACACCAAACCCTGCGGCCTTGCAAAGCCGCATCACATCTTGCGGCAAATGGGTGGTTGCAAGGTCGACATCAGCGACGGCGAGACCCAACAAGGCATTGCGCACGGCACCGCCCACCACGCGCACCTCGCCATCTACATTGTTCAAAATCGACATCACCTTTTGCAGGTGCTTGTCCCTGAGCCAGGTTTCGTTTCGAAGCGACGGCAATTCAGCTTTGCGGGCCATACAGCATGTCCCCCAAATTCTTGATCATGCCCGCCGTGGCACCCCAGATGTTGCGGCCTTCAAACGGGTAAGCATAATATCGCCAGGTCTTGCCGTCATGTTCACGAAACAGCGTTTGCCGATTTCTGTCATCCATCAAAAAACCAAAAGGCACTTCAAAAATATCGTCCACCTCGTCGGCCTGGGGCTTGAGTGTAAAGCCTTCTTGCAGAAGTGCCACAACCGGTGAAATAAAAAAACCTGTTCCCGTCACATAACCTTCAAGATAGCCCAAGGGCGTAATGAACCGGCTTTCAATACCGGTTTCCTCATGGGCCTCGCGCAATGCGGCTTGCAAGGGCGTTTCACCTTCGTCAATGCGTCCTCCCGGAAAAGCGATTTGACCCGCATGGGCTTTCAGTGCGGCATGGCGCTGCGTCAACAGCAGATGCAATTCGCCTGCACGCGGCACCAGCCCCACCAGCACTGCCGCGTGTTTGGGAATGACACCCTCGGTCAAAAATTGCGCGTTGTTGACCATATCCCGGTCACCACGATTCCACGACATCGGGGCCTCTTGGCGCAGCGTGCTTTCGGCCAGTTTCACAAAATCGGCTACGGCTCGCATCAGGCAATGCCAATCTCGGCGGCAAGCTTCATCGGAAAAAACTCTCCCCCCGACCACACACCAAACCATTGGCCTTCGACAACGCCCAAACCCGCAAGATCATAAAACAGCGCACGGCTCACCAGCGCCTCCAGATTGGCCCGGATCAGCACATAGGGTTTTAAACCAGCGGTTTCCGCTTCATCAACAAAACGCAGCGGATGGGTTGCATTGACGGTGACCTGATCATCACAATTCGTTTCAAATGTGATGGTCTGTGCCCTTCCCCTGGCGGAAACCTGCATGCGGATGGCGAGGAAGGGCGCATCATCAACCACAATCCCACATTTTTCCACAGGCGTGACCAGATAGTATTTGCCGTCGGCATCCCGCCGCAAAACCTTTGAAAACAGGGTATAAAGCGGTTTGCGACCGATGGGAGATTTCATGTAATACCAAGTGCCATCGGCAGCGATGCGCATGTCAATATCGCCGCAGAACGGTGGATTCCACAGGTGCACCGGCGGCAGGGCTTTGCCTGTATTCTGAATTTCATTTAATCCGGCCAAGGGATTGCTTGCATCGCGACTTGTCGCCATCATTGCAGCCCCAAGCCAGAATCGGGTGAAGCCGCCATGTTTGCGCCACGCTGCGCCATCAGGATAAGTCCGGTTCGATAATTCGACATAACAAATACATAGTGGAAGAAATCGCAAGAGTCATGGCCAGCAGCACCGTCGCAACAAAATCCGTCAGGGAACTTGAAACCATCACCGAACAATTGGTTCGGGCCCGCGCCAGTTTGAAAGATGTGGTCTATGGCCAGGAAGAAGTCATTGACCTTTGCCTGGTTGCCATTCTGGCAGGCGGCCACGCTTTGCTGGTGGGCGCACCGGGACTTGCCAAAACCAAACTGGTTGCAGCGCTGGGTCGCGTGTTGGGGCTGGATGAAAAGCGCGTGCAGTTTACCCCCGATTTGATGCCTGCCGATATTCTGGGTTCGGAAGTATTGGACGAAGATGAAAAGGGCCGCAAATCTTTCCGCTTTGTCCCAGGTCCGGTGTTTTGCCAATTGCTGATGGCCGACGAAATCAACCGCGCTTCGCCGCGCACCCAATCAGCACTTCTGCAAGCCATGCAGGAACATCATGTGACGGTGGCAGGCGTGCGCCATGATGTACCGCATCCCTTCCACGTTCTGGCAACCCAGAACCCGATCGAGCAGGAAGGCACATACCCCCTGCCGGAAGCCCAGTTGGACCGTTTCATTGTGCAAGTGGATATTACCTATCCGCCTTTGGACGCCGAACGCCGCATGTTGTTCTCAACCACCGGCAATGAAGAAGCCGAGGCCAAGATTGTCATGTCCTCCGCTGATCTGGTGGCGGCGCAACGACTTACCCGCACCTTGCCTGTGGGCGAACAAGTGGTGGAAGCAATCTTGCGGGTTGTTCGGGCCGCAAGGCCTGGTCCTGATGCCGATGCGCTGATCAACGAGTCCATTGCCTGGGGGCCGTCGCCCCGCGCCAGTCAGGCCCTGATGTTGGGAGCCCGCGCCAAGGCTTTGATTGATGGTCGCCTGACGCCCTCCATCGACGATGTGGCTGCTTTGCTGGAACCGGTTTTCAAACACCGCATGGCGCTGAATTTCCAGGCCCGCGCCGATGGCAAAACCATGGCTGACATGATTAGCCATTTGAAAAAACTGCTGGCTTAAAAGCATGTTGACATCAGAGGTCCAGATGCCGCGTTTGGGGGAGGTCGCTTGACAGTCGCCCAAACTTCCATGCGCCTTCAGCAGTCCGGCGAAGCCTTGGCTTCGGCACTGCCACCGCTGTTGGTGCGTGCGGAAAAGATTGCGGCCTCGGTGATCCTGGGCGTGCATGGACGTAAAACCGCCGGTACTGGTGAAAGCTTCTGGCAATACCGCCCCTACAGTTTTGGCGACTCCACGGCCCGCGTCGATTGGCACCGCTCGGCCAAGGGCGACAAGGTTTATATCCGGGAAAATGAATGGGAAAGCGCCAACACCTTGTGGGTGTGGGCCAATGCATCGCCCCGCATGCGCTACCAGTCGCATCTCGCTTCAACCAGCAAAATGGAGCGGGCACAATTATTGGCCATCGCAGCAGCAAGCCTTGCTGTGCGAGGACATGAGCGGGTGGGTGTATTGGGATCGCCGCACCGGGCAGGCCATGGCC
>JANONM010000134.1:0-10363 GCA_031420855.1 Hyphomicrobiales bacterium | reverse complement strand
GAAGTCCGATACAGATTATTCACCGCTGCAACTGGAATGCGATGCATTCATGCTGGCCAAGCCAGTGGTGGTGAAGGCGTTTGCGTGGGATTGATCAACCCCTTCTCCGCTCCCGCCGTGCCGCACCTGCGGCTGCCGTATCAATACCTTTGGCCAGTTCTGATACGGGGCCGAGTTTTTCTTCAACAAGTGCGATGGTGGGGCGGGAGCCTTTCGCGTGGCCTTCCAAGGCTCTTCGCATGGAGGCGAGATGTTCGGGTGATGTGCCGCAGCAGCCGCCGATGATTTTTGCGCCGGAGTCCAAGGCGATGCGGGCGTAGTCGGCCATGAGTTCGGGGGTGCCAGTGTAGTGGATGTGGCCATCGTGATATTTGGGAACGCCGCAATTTCCCTTTGCCACCACTGCGATGTCTGGTCGCGCCGCCGTGATGCCCATGACGGTGGCGATGAGTTCAGATGCACCGACACCGCAGTTTGCGCCGATGGCAACGGGCTGAGTTGAAAGCGAAGCCGCGAGTGCGCCAAAGGCTGTGGGTGTGATGCCCATCATGGTGCGGCCATTGGTGTCGAAGCTCATGGTGGTGACGATGGGCAGTCCGGCTTCGGCTGCGCCTTCGACAGCAGCGCGCAATTCATCTTCCGAGGACATGGTTTCGATCCACAGCACATCGACGCCACCATCTTTCAAGGCCATGGCTTGTTCGGCAAAGGCTGACACGCCTTCTTCATAGGGGAATGCGCCGATCGGCATGAAGATTTCACCCGTTGGCCCGATGGAACCCGCCACGAAAATGCGCCTTGCCGCAAACGCTTCGGCCTCGATGCGGGCGAGTTTGGCTGCGGCTACGTTGACGGCGTGGACCTTGTCCTGGCCGTCATGCAATTTCAAACGGTGGCGATTGCCGCCAAAGGTGTTGGTAAGAATGATATCGGCACCGGCTTCGATAAATTGCTTGTGGAGCGAACGCACACGGTCCGGATGTTCGAAATTCCACATCTCAGGCGCATCGCCGGACATCAGGCCCATCTGGAAATAATTTGTGCCGGTTGCGCCATCGGCAAGCAGCCAGGGACGGGAAGACAGGGCTTCGGTAAACGAAATGCGCGACATTGAAAGTCCTTCAAAACAATATAAAGAAGTCTTTATATGGTTTGCGGCGTCGGAGCAAGCATGTTAGACGGCAGCTTTCCCATAGTACAATGTCACGACATGTTCGGCCTCAGCGAAAAACAGCCAGCGCTCGAAAACCGCCGCCAATATGGCAAACAGCGCTGCCGGAATGGCCAGATATGGCGTTGCGAACATGGTGCTGACGGTTGCCAACAAAGCAACTGCCAAAAACAGAAAAACCAGCTTGCGTAATTGCAAGGCGTGTTTTCGGGCTACGACAAAGCCCATTTCCTTCTGGATGAAATTGGTGTTGGTGTGGGGCAACTCCCACATGCGCACATCTTTGCCAAGGCCCGTTGCCTCGCCTGTGGTGTGGGTGCGCGGAATATTGTCGATGGAACGCCAATAGACGAACTTGATCGCAGCGACCGAAGCAATCGCTACGGCAGCAAGGATGGCCTGGAATATTTGCCAGCGTTCAAACCAAATGGCGACTGCCGGCAGCAAAGTTGCACCTGTGGCCAGCGCAAAGGCCAGGTACACCGGGACAACCAGTTTGTGGTTCCATTGCCTGATGGTGCGCAGGGAGCGGTAAATCATCGCTGTGCATATAACGGTGACAGTGCATATAATTATCGTCAGGATGCCGAGCGGCTTGATGAGGGCGGGCGCGTCGAGGAGGCCGGACCAAGTGGCGATGAAAAACAGGGCCACCGGATAGGTCGCAATTGCCGCAACACCTTCACGACTGAGCCAGGACGAACGCCATTGCGAGAGTGCCCGCCAAGCCCGTTCGGGATGGCCGAGATGGAGGGTGGATGAAAGCAAACCAGAGGTGATCAGGGCCAATGCGATGAAAGCCGTCGTCAAAGCGAAGGTTTGCGATGAGGTGGTGCCGTGGTTGAACCCGACAAGGCCGAGCAAGGCCAAAAGGCCGTAGCCTGCGCCGGAGGCTGTGGTGAAGAGGATGACGGAATAGGCGGGGTTCATGGTTGGCTTACAAACACAACTAACCCCTCACCCTGAGGTACCCGCCCCTTGGCGGGCCTCGAAGGGTGCGCCACGCGTAAAGCCGCTTCGAGGCTCGCAAGGGCTCGCACCTCAGCGTGAGGGAGTTTTTGAGTTATGGCCTGCAACTAGCCCTCCAGCTTCGCAGAATTATCGGGTTGTGACATCGTGCTTGGGCCTTCGGACACCGTCAACAATTTATCTGCCCAGGCAAACAGCTTGTCCATGGCGGAACCTGTGCTTTTCGGCATGGCTTCTGCCGTTGTCACTGTGTCGCGGCGCTTGCGGGGGGGTAGATACTTGTTGGTGGGTTTGTAACCCATTTCCGAGAACAGATCGTAGCCGCCGCGATCTTTCACCAGTTGGGAAACAGCCGAATTGCCATCGCCCAAATCGCCGAAATGTCTGGCACCTGTCGGGCAGGCCTTCACGCAGGCCGGCACACGATCTGGCTCATCAAGATTTTCGTTGTAGATGCGGTCAACGCAGAGCGTGCATTTTTTCATCACGCCTTCGGTGTAGTCATATTCCCGTGCGCCATAGGGGCAAGCCCAGGAGCAGAGCTTGCAGCCGATACAGGTTTCGGGATTGACCAGCACAATGCCATCTTCCTGGCGCTTGTAGCTGGCACCGGTTGGGCAGACGGTGACGCAAGCGGCGTCTTCGCAATGCAGACAAGAACGCGGCATGTGAACAATGCGCGAGTGGGCACTGCCCTCTTCCTTCACTTCATAGCCATGAATGCGATTGAGCCAGGTGCCCATGGGTTCGGCAGAGCGAGGTTTGGCATCAGTCAAGGGTGCCGAGATGCCTTGGGAATTCCATTCCTTGCAGGAGGTGGCGCAGGCTTGACAGCCGACGCACGTGTCAAGGTCGATAACCAGGCCGAGTTTTTTTGTGGTGTGGGTTGGAAGGGTGGTCATGGGGCGAATACCGCAAATTGTGGCGCACCCTTCGAGGCCCGCGAAGGCGCGGGCACCTCAGGGTGAGGGATAGACTGGCGAACCACGAGCTCAAGGTACGGCTTGAACGGATAACCCTCTTGCTGAGGTGCGAGCCCCAGTATTAATCTTGGCGAGCCTCGAAGCATTGGCTGAAGCAAGTTCATTTCCCCAAATCCTTCACCACGGCAAACTGTGGTGCACTTTCTTCCGATTGATCCACGGCTTTTTCCACCCGCACCCTGAGATCATACCAAGCCGCCTGACCTGTCACGGGATCAGAATTCGAATAGCGGTATCCGCCTTCACGTTCTGGGAGAAGATCGCTGATCAAATGATTGAGCAGGAAGCCTTTTTTGGCTTCTGGTGCATTGGCATCGAGGCCCCAGGTGCCGGACCTTTTTCCGATGGCGTTCCATGTCCAGACGGTGTCTTCGTTCTGCCCCTCCATCAGTTTGGTTTGGCATTTGATAGTTCCATGATGGCTTGTCACATTCACCCAGTCACCATCGGCAATGCCTAAGTCAGCGGCACGTTGCTTATGCACATAAAGCCAGTTGCGGCCGAGGATTTGTCTAAGCCAGGTGTTCTGTGATCCCCACGAATGATACATGGCCATGGGGCGTTGGGTGATGGCGTGCATGGGAAATTCATTGTTGCTCACCATGGCTTCTTCGAAAGGTTCGTACCAAAAGGGGATCGGATCAAAATAGGTTTCGATGCGTTTACGATGTTGTTCCGGTGGCAAGACCTTGCCGTGGCCTCGCGCTGCCAGACGGAATTTTTGCAGCGTCTCGGAATAGACTTGGTGAATGATCGGTTCGGGCTTTCCCATGAAGCCGAAGAATGTTGCCCAATCCAGATAGTCCCAATTGACATGACGATAGTAGCGCATGTGCTCTGGCAATTCATGATACCAATGGCAGCCATTGTCGATATAGGCTTTCAGTTGATGGGGATTGACGGCACCCCGGCCAGAAGACTTTCCATCACCGCCGCGAAACCCGGCGAGTGGCCCCAGACCCGGTGCGCGTTCGTGATTCACGATGTAGTCGGGATAGCCGCCGGGATAACGGGCCGAACCATCGGCATTGGTCAGACCGGGCAAACCGATGCGATGGCCCAGATCTATCAACACCGATTGAAACGGCCTGACATCGCGATCAAGTTCCACCACGGGCTGACGAATGGAATCGGCTGGACCATCCGCTTCGGAAATCGGGCGATCCAGCATCGAGATGCAATCCCAACGTTCGAGATAGGTGGTGTCGGGCAAAATCAGATCTGCGTAATGCACGGTTTCTGAAGCATAGGCATCGGAATAAATAATTTTAGGAATGACGTAGCTGCCATCCGGTTTTTTTGCCGTGAGGGCCTGAATTGTGTCGGGCACATTCATGGCCGAGTTCCAGCCCATGTTGGCCATATACATGAACAGCACGTCGATGTTGTAGGGGTCGCCCTTTGAGGCATTGTTGATGACCATATGCATCATGCCATGGGCCGCCAAGGGTGCATCCCAGGAATAGGCCTTGTCGATACGTTGCGGTGTTCCTTCGGCATCCACCAGCAAATCCTCTGGCGACGTGATGAAGCCGAGTGGTGGTCCCGGCAATGGCTTGTTGGGCTGCACCTGCCCGGGTTTTCCCGCTGGTTTGACATGGGGCGGAATGGCTTTTGGGAAGGGTGGCTTATAGCGCGATCCACCCGGCACATCGATGGTGCCGAGCATGATTTGCAGAATGTGGATGGTGCGGCAGGTGTGAAAACCGTTGGAGTGAGCCGAAATTCCGCGCATGGCATGCATGGCGACGGGTCGGCCAAGGGTTTTTTCATGCCGACGTCCGAGATAATCCGTCCACGGAATATCCAGTTCAATGCTGTCTTCGAATGCCGTATGGGCCAGTTCGCCAGCTATGCGCCTGATAGTTGCCGCTTCAATGCCACAACGCGGTGCCACAACTTCCGGCGCATACTCTTCTTTGAGAAAACGTTCCGCTATTAAAGTGAAGGATGTCACTACCTTTCGGCCATCGGGCAATGTGAATCGCCCCATCAATGCAGGATCAGCCCCATAGGTCATGGCGACTTTGGTGGCGGATGTGGTGGGATCCCAGACAAGTGGCGTTCCGGCACTGTTGCGCAGCACAAGGCCATCTTCGGCACTGCCCGCATTCTCGATGATCAACCAGGCTGAATTGGTGTAGCGGGTCAAATATTCCGCATCGATTTTCTGGTGTTCGAGCAATACATGAATAAGTGCGCCGACAAATAATCCGTCCGTACCCGGACGAATGCCGATCCATTCATCGGCGATTGCTGAATAGCCTGTCCGCACCGGATTGATGGAGACAATTTTTGCACCGCGTTCTTTGAGTTTTCCCAGCCCCATCTTGAGGGGATTGGAGGCATGGTCTTCCGCCACACCGAAGAGCAGGAAATACCTGGCGTGTTTCCAGTCGGGTTCGCCAAATTCCCAGAACGAACCGCCATAGGTGTAAAGCCCTGCTGCGGCCATGTTGACCGAACAAAATCCGCCGTGGGCCGCATAGTTGGGGGTACCGAATTGCGAGGCCCACCAGCCTGTCAAACCCTGTGACTGATCGCGTCCCGTGAAAAACGCCAACTTCCGTGGATCGCTGCCACGCACTTCTTTCAGCCACGAGGTGGCGATGGTGAGGGCTTCGTCCCATTCGATTTCCTTGAACTCGCCCGCCCCCCGTTCGCCGACACGCAGCAACGGCTTCGATAAGCGGGCGGGTGACGTGTGCTGCATGATGCCCGCTGCACCCTTGCCGCAAATCACGCCTTTGTTGACGGGATGATCGCGATTGCCTTCGATGTATTTGACAGTGCCGTCCTTGAGATAAACCTTGATGCCGCAACGGCAGGCGCACATGTAACATGTGGTGGTTTTTATTTCGTCCCAGGTCTTGATCTGGGTATCGACTGTTGGTTGGAGCATGGGAAGATACTAGCCAGCCTATTGGCCCTATGATAGGACCAATTTTTCCTTTGGGCGAAACCAAGGCCGGGATTTTTCAACATGCGTGATTGGCTCATTCACCTCAGAAGAGGCGAGTATTCTTCGCTTCAAGCCCAGATCAGGGAAGCCCTGGTTTCGGCGATTCTTGACCGCAATCTGGATCAATCAGAACCAATCCCATCGACGCGGAAAATGGCGAAGTCCATTGGCGTGTCGCGCAATACCGTTGTGCTGGCCTATCAGGGTCTGCTTGATGATGGTTATCTGGTTGCCCGTGAGCGCTCGGGTTATTATGTTGCCGACAAGGCGATCAGCGAAATCAATCCGACTGTCCGAAAACCAAGTCCTCGGCCTTCAACGGCTCCGGCCACGGATTGGGGTAAGCGGGTCAAAATCCATGCGGCTGCACAAGAAAATTTTATCAAGCCGCAGGAGTGGCAGAGTTTCCCCTACCCGTTCATTTATGGCCAGGTGGATCACACTCTTTTTCCACTTGCCGAATGGCGCGAGTGCACGCGGCAGGCTTTGGGCAAGAAATGGCTGGGCTCGTGGACCAATGATGCCTGGAGCATGGATGACCCCCTGCTGGTGGAACAAATCCGCCGCCGGATACTGCCGCGTCGTGGCATCATGGCGAGTGATGACGAAATTTTGGTGACACTTGGTGCCCAGCATGCGCTTTATCTGCTGGCCACGTTGCTGGTGGACAAGAACACCAAAGTGGCCATGGAAGAACCTGGGTATCCTGACATCCGCAACATCTTCGAACTCCATTCATCACAGGTTGTTCCGGTAAAGGTTGATGACAACGGTCTTGTTTTATCACCTGAACTGGACAACGCGGACGTTGTTTTCACCACGCCGAGCCATCAGTTTCCGACGACAGTTACCATGCCGCTGGAAAGGCGCATGGCGCTTTTGAAAAAGGCACGGGAAAAAGATTTCCTGATCATCGAGGATGATTATGAATTTGAAACGAATTATGTCAACGAGCCCTGCCCTGCCCTCAAGTCGCTCGATGATGATGGCCGTGTGATATATGTGGGATCCCTGTCAAAGACGATGTTTCCGGGATTGCGTCTTGGTTTCATGGTGGGGCCAAAAGCGCTTATCACTGAAGCCCGGGCGCTTCGCCGCTTGATGGTGCGCCATGCGCCCAACAACAATCAGCGGGCTGCGGCCCTGTTCCTGTCGCTTGGCCATCACGATAGGTTGATACGGCGCTTGCACAAGGCTTACCGCACGCGCTGGGAAGTCATGGGCAAGGCCCTAAATGACCATATGCACCTGACGGCACGCAGCCCGTCTTTCGGCGGCACCGCCTATTGGGTCAAGGGACCCGAAAAACTGGACGCTGAATTGCTGGCAAAACGGGCTTTGGAAAAAGGTGTGTTCATCGAGCCCATGCGCATTACTTTTGCAGGCAAGAGCCAACCCCGAAATTATTTCCGTTTGGCATTTTCATCGGTTGACGAAGCAAAGATTGAACCCGGTATCAAGCTGCTGTCGGAAACCATTCGCGAGATGAAATGAACAAACCGCCGGAACAGCGCCTCAACGCTGCCCTGCTTGCAGTGCTTGCCGTGGGCGTAGCGTCAATGCAGGATGCCATCATCAAATCGCTTGCTGGCAGCATGCCGGCCTATGAAGCGGTGATGATCCGCGGTCTTGTGGGCATGCCAATCCTGGCACTCATGCTGGTTTTTACGGATGGATTCAAATCGTTGCGCACACCGCTGCTCTGGCCCTTGATCGGGCGCGGGCTGGTTTTGTGTGCAGCTTATTTCTCGTTCATCCTGGCGATTGCCGCCATGCCGATTGCCAATGCAGTGGCAATCTATTTCACCATGCCGTTTTTCGTAGCCACATTGGCTGGCCCCTTTCTGGGTGAGCGAGTGCCTGTATATCGCTGGCTGGCGATGATCGCTGCATTTGTGGGTGTGCTGGTGATGGTACAGCCGGGCAGAAGTGAATTCGAGCCTGCAAGTGGTCTTGCGCTGTTCTCGGCCTTTGGATATGCAGTGGGACAGATGATGGGTCGGCACTATTCACAACGTGTTCCACCCATCGCCATCGCCAATGTTCAAAACGCCGTGTACCTCGCTGTTGGTGCCTTGCTGTTTGTGGTGGTCAACGCCTTTGGATGGCAATTGAGCGGACACAAAAGCCTCGAATTCTTGACTGGTTCCGCTGTTGGGCCTTCGGCACACAGCATGCTTCTTCTGGTGATCATGGGTTTCCTTGCAGCTGTGGGATCAGTGATTTTCACCTATGCCTACAAGTTCGCGCAATCCAGCTTTGTTGCACCTTTTGAATACACCGCGATGATTTGGGCTGTGCTTTTTGGGCTATTTCTGTTTGGTGATTTTCCCTCGCCCATGACATGGGCTGGCATGGCCGTGGTCATCGTCGCAGGATTGTTGATGACGTGGCGGGATGTGCAAAGACCGGTTCAAGGTACAGGATAACCGCCCCAATCCTTGACAGTGCGCAGTGCGAGGGATGACTGCAATCTTTGCAGTCCCGGCAACCGTGCAAGCTTGGTCCGGTGGATTCGTTCGTAGTCTTCAGCATCCTTGGCAACGACGCGCAGGAGATAATCGAACTGGCCGCTCATCAGATGACATTCGAGGATTTCCGGCACACGTTGCACGGCATTTTCAAACTTTTCAAAGGCCTGTTCGGTTTGCGCCTGAAGTGAGACTTCAACGAAAAATTCATTGGCCAGCCCAAGTGCCTTGCGATCCAGGTTGGCAGAATATCCAGTTATCAGTCCGTTCGCTTCCAGCAACTTGACTCGACGATGGCACGATGAGGCGGAAAGTCCTGCAAGCTCGGCGAGATCGGCCACCGACAACGTGCTGTTTTTCTGCAAGGCGTTTAGCAGTATCTTGTCCGTTCGGTCATATTCTGCGTTTTTCATTCGCTTATTTTAAATGTTTTTCGAATTATATTCAATGCAAATAGTTGCGTCAGACCCATTCTGAAATTTCATTTCAGTCATTCAGCCCTAGACTTTGCCCGCAACAAAATCGGCGAGGAAACACAATGCACATCGGCGTCCCCAAAGAAATCAAGAACCACGAATACCGCGTGGGACTCACTCCCAATTCGGTGAACGAAGCCGTGCGCCATGGCCACAAGGTTTGGGTCGAAAGCAACGCTGGTGTTGGCATTGGTTGCAGCGATGGGGACTACAAAAAGGCCGGTGCGGAAGTCATCACAACAGCGGCAGAAATTTTCGACAAGGCGGACATGATTGTAAAGGTGAAAGAGCCGCAAGCCGGGGAGCGCAAGATGTTGCGCGAAGGCCAAATTCTTTACACCTACCTGCATCTTGCCCCAGACCCGGAACAGACGAAGGACCTGATCGCATCAGGCGCCATCTGCATCGCCTATGAAACCGTCACCAATGCCCGTGGCGGGCTTCCCTTGTTAGCGCCGATGAGTCAGGTGGCGGGCCGCATGTCGGTGCAGTCAGGTGCCCATTGTCTGGAAAAAGCCCAAGGTGGGCGCGGTGTTTTGTTGGGCGGCGTTCCCGGTGTGCCGCCGGCCAAGGTTGTCATTCTGGGTGGTGGTGTGGTGGGCACCAATGCCGCAGCCATGGCACTGGGACTTGGTGCAGATGTCACCATCATCGAAAAATCCACGGACCGGATGGAAGAATTGGTGGCGCGCTTTGGCACGCAATTGAAGACACTCTATTCAACCCAAGCCGCTGTTGAAGAGGAGTGCGCCAATGCCGATTTGGTGATTGGCGGCGTGTTGATTCCGGGTGCAGCGGCACCGAAACTGGTGACCCGGAAAATGTTGAAGGACTGGAAGCCAGGCTCTGTGCTGGTTGATGTGGCGATTGATCAAGGCGGCTGCGCAGAAACTTCAAAAGCCACCACCCATGCAGAACCGACTTATGTGGTCGATGGCGTGATCCATTATTGCGTGGCCAATATGCCAGGCGGTGTGGCCCGCACGTCGACCTATGCGCTCAACAATGCCACGCTGCCTTTTGGTCTGGCCATTGCCAACAAGGGTTGGAAGAAAGCCCTGTCGGATGACATACACTTGCGCAATGGCTTGAATATTGCTGGTGGCAAAGTGACCTACAAGGCCGTGGCGGATGTGCTGGGATACGACTATGTGGATGCGGCCAAGGTGCTGGTTTGAGCCAGCGAGCGGCGAATTGAAACAAGGCTCTCTGCTCAACCAAAAGGTCCATAATTTTCCAATCGTCCCCCACCTCCGGCGCTTCGCGCCACCTCCTCCCCGATGAAGAATCGGGTTGGAGGGTGAACCCATGCACCGCCCTCAAACTTCAAT
>JANONM010000133.1:0-3382 GCA_031420855.1 Hyphomicrobiales bacterium | reverse complement strand
CCTCCACATGGTTATTCTGCTCCACCCTCCCGATCAGCGCAACGCAAGCAATCGCCACGACCAGCAAAGCCGCAGCAACGCCATAGGCCACCTGCCCGCCCAGACCATAGAGCAACCCGCCAAACACAGGACCGGTAATTGTGGTGACTTGCCAATTCATCGAATTCAGCGAAATGCCATGGGGGATGGCCTCGCGCGACAGCAGGTTTGGCGACAGCGCATCCGACGCCGGATTGAAAAACGCCCGCGCCATGCCCAGCAGCGCCAAAATGCCAAAGACATAACGCACATCGGTTTGGTCACTGAGCGTGAACCAGACAAAACCCAAGGCCGCGATAAATTCGAGGCCCAGGCACGTCGCCAAAATCAACCGCCGGTTAAACCGATCAGCCACCAGTCCCGTTACCAACACCAAACACAGCGCAGGCAAAAACTGCGACAACCCGATCAACCCCAAATCCCAAGGGTTATTGGTTAGCTCATAAACCTGCCAACTCACCGCAACCACCATGATCTGCGCCGCAAAGCCATGGGCCGCGAGGGCTGCCACATGCTTCACAAATCGTGGGTAATACAGTGCATTGGCGGAGCGGTGTTCTGCTGTTGTCATGCAACACCGCTGCCACGCGCAGTTGCCAAAGTCAAAGCCAGCGCAACTACGCCTGCATTCAGGATGCAAAATGCCGCGCTGAAATGTTGATGTCACCCCAGTCACGCAATGCAGTCGTTGCGCCACCAACCTTCCCGTCAACCACCGACCAGCCAGCAGGTCCATGACACAACATCATCGGGTGAATGATCTGTCGCTGCGCCTCGGTTGATCGCAACACGACAATGCACTGTTCTTTCACCGCCTTGGCCATCGCGGCTATCCGCACATCGGGTTCATCAGCCCAAAGATCATTGAACGCGAAACGCACGCGGGTGTGCGCCACCGTTTCACGCACCCGGTCAGGAAACGATTCAACCAGTTTTGCAATTGCCCTGTCCCCAGCCGCTCTCATGTCAAGGCAGTCCAAAATCTGCCGGGATTGTGACAGCAAGACCGTCAGCGCTTCTGCTTCATCTTCCGCCAATCCCGTAAGCCGTGTGCGATAGTTGAAGCCCAGTTCAATCCCACCTTGATTGCCCTTGATGACAACAATGGGGAGTCCTGCTTCAGTCAACGCGTCCACATCCCGTAAGATCGTGCGCTGGGCCACTTCCAGTTCGGTCGCCAACATCTTGGCCGTCATCCGGCCCCGGTTCTGCAGCAGCAACAAAATATGGAGAAGTCGGGAAGCACGCATCGGGTGGCCAATTCAAATATGACAGTAGATGTCATCTTAGACCGCCTAGAACACAGGACCAGCGAAGAATACGGAGAAGCTTGGAAATGCATTTTGAGGTAGAACGCAAGATCAACGCAAGCCCGGAGAAAGTATGGGCCATCCTGACCGATGCGACCCGTCTTGCATCCGGCCCATTCGGTATTCTTCGCATGGAGGGCACGATAACCGAGGGCAAACAGATCAAGCTCTGGTCTGAAGTCAGTCCAAAGCGGGCTTTCCCGCTGGTCGTGAAAGACATGCAAAAGCCTTCACGCATGACATGGGTGGGGGGCATGCCACTTGGCGCTTTTACGGGTACGCGGACTTTCACTTTGGTTCCCGAGGCAACAAGTGTACGCTTCCACATGCGGGAGGATTATTCGGGATGGCTTTCCGGGCTAATCGGAAAATCCATACCTGATCTCAACCCGTCATTTGCAAAATTTGCCGATGCCCTGAAATCCGCAGCGGAAGAAACCTGACCATGGCCAAAGTCACCTACGGGACCGGAATAGCTGGCGATCCCTGGATACTCAAAACACCGTCCTTGACGTCAGACTTCCAGGCATGGAAAGACGAGGCCCTCACCCCACCAGCGCTTATTGTGCAGGTGGGTACAACCAAACTGTCATATCAACTGCGCTGCATCGACGACCTGCATGCCATGCTGAAAAAGCATGGCGACTGGATGCCACTTGGCAATGCAGACGAAGGCAAGCCGACGAAACCGGATACAGTGGAAGACTGGGCCCGCAGCGCCGAGAACCCGGTTGGCGGCTATTATGGATTGCGCAAAGGTTACCGCGGCCGTTTCGCAAATTATGTTCCACCGGTTCTTGAACTGCTGGGACTTGCGGAAGTGGAACATGGTGCCAAGAACAACCGGATGCGGGCAACGTGACAATCCAGATGGGCAGCCATTCTGAATCTGCCATGTGACACGCCCGAACCTCGAAGATCGCCTCCCGCTGGCTCTCGGCGCTTTCGTCGTCGAACGCCAACACATCTTCGGCAACAACTGGCTGACAAGCCACTTGCGGGCCAAGAAAGCCCCCTGCTAGAAGCGCTTCACGGTTCGAACCCCAGCAAAGGCATTTCCATGGACAAGATCAAAGTAGCCAATCCCGTCGTTGAACTCGATGGTGATGAGATGACCCGCATCATCTGGGACCAGATCAAGAAAGAACTGGTTCTGCCATATCTCGACATTGATTTGCATTACTATGACCTGTCGGTTGAAAACCGCGACAAGACCGAAGACAAGGTCACGATTGAAGCCGCCCATGCCATCAAAAAACATGGTGTGGGCGTCAAATGTGCCACCATCACGCCAGATGAGGCCCGCGTGAAGGAATTCAACCTGAAGCAAATGTGGAAATCACCCAACGGTACCATCCGCAATATTCTGGGCGGCGTCATTTTCCGTGAACCCATCATCTGCCAAAACGTGCCACGTCTCGTGCCCGGTTGGACCAAGCCCATCATCATCGGTCGCCACGCCTTCGGTGATCAATACCGCGCCACAGATTTCACTTTCCCCGGCAAGGGCACCTTGACGATGAAGTTCGTTGGCGATGATGGCACGGTCATCGAAAAGGAAGTCTTCAAAGCCCCCGATGCTGGTGTGGCCATGGCCATGTATAACCTCGATGACTCGATCAAGGAATTTGCCAGGGCTTCGTTGACCTATGGCTTGCAGCGCAAACTGCCGGTTTATTTTTCATCGAAAAACACCATCCTGAAAGCCTATGACGGCCGCTTCAAGGATATTTTCCAAGCCATCTTTGATGCCGAGTTCAAAGCAGACTACGAGAAAAACAAGATCACCTATGAACATCGTCTGATCGATGACATGGTGGCTTCAGCCATGAAGTGGACCGGTGGTTACATCTGGGCCTGCAAGAACTACGACGGCGATGTTCAGTCCGATCTCGTCGCCCAAGGCTACGGCTCGCTGGGTCTGATGACATCCGTGCTGATCACGCCCGATGGCAAAACCGTTGAAGCCGAAGCCGCCCACGGTACCGTCACCCGCCATTACCGTTTGCACCAGCAAGGCAAGGCAACCTCAA
>JANONM010000132.1:0-1573 GCA_031420855.1 Hyphomicrobiales bacterium | reverse complement strand
CACCCATCGGATTATCTGGTCCTCCCGGCATGCCGTTTTTCCATTTCGCCAGTTCCGGCTTGATTTCCAGATGATAGGGAGCTGGCGTCCAAGTGGGCCATTCCACCATTTTCTTGATGATGACCTCGCCCTTCCAGGCTTTGGTGCCCTTGCCCACGGCCACGCCATAGCGCGTCGCCATGCCATTGCCCTGCACATGGAACAACAGGCGCTTGATGGCATCGATGACAATCGTGCCTGCAGGCTCATTGGTTTCGTATTCGTCATCGCGGCGCTGATACTTGTATTCAAGCTGCTTAAGTGCCTTCAAACCCACGGGAAACGGCTCTTCGGCGAAGACCAAGCCCGCTATGTGGTGACCTGTTCAGCCGAACAAGCCGCCACCCTCATCGCCCAAGCCCAAAACATCGGGATCACCCCGATCGGCAAAGTTGCAGGCAAAAAACTGAAATTCGGCGATACAAAAATCTCCCTGAGAGAACTCCGCCACGCCCACGAGGGATGGTTTCCGGCGTTTATGGCGGGGTAAAAATGGCTGGGTTGTGCAACAACCTCTCAATAGGTGTAGGCATTGCTACAATAGGTCAGGCGTGCCATATTTTCCCTATGACGAGCATTCTTCAAAACGCCATCGACAAAGCCAAGACTTTGCCCAACCACCGCCAAGATGAAGTTGGTGAAATGATTTTGGCTATATTGGAACAAGACAATTCCCAACTGGGCCTATCTGAAGAGCAGCAAGTGGAAATCCGGGCGCGGTTGGCAAAACCACTGGATTTGGTTCCGGAGTTGGAAATGAACGCATTTTTCCGCAATCTTGCGGGATGACCGTCCGCTATTCCATTGCAGCGCGTGCTGATATTCAGTCCATCCATAATTACATTGCGCAAGAAAATTGGAGTATTGCGGCGCGGGCGATTGGCATTATTGAGCAGGCAATATCGCGCCTTGAATTGTTTCCGCTTTCGGGCCGGACAGGCAAAGTTGAGGGAACCCGTGAACTGGTCGTTCCTCGCCTGCCCTATATCGCTGTTTATCGAGTCATCGCAGACACAGTGGAGATTATCGCCGTGTTTCATGCATCACAAAACAAGCCACGCGGTTTCTAACCCAGCATCACCACCCGCGCCCCCACCTGCACATTCGCATAAAGATGAATGATATCGGCATTCAGCATGCCGATGCAGCCCGCCGTGGCTTTCTTGCCGATGTCGGCCACCTTGGCTGATCCATGAATGCGATTGATGGTGTCGACGTTGCCTTTGAAGAGATACATGGCCCGCGCACCCATCGGATTATCTGGTCCTCCCGGCATGCCGTTTTTCCATTTCGCCAGTTCCGGCTTGATTTCCAGATGATAGGGAGCTGGCGTCCAAGTGGGCCATTCCACCATTTTCTTGATGATGACTTCACCCTTCCAGGCTTTGGTGCCTTTGCCCACCGCCACACCATAGCGCGTCGCCATGCCATTGCCCTGCACATGGAACAACAGGCGCTTGGTGGCATCAATGACAATGGTGCCGGCGGGTTCACTGGTTTCAAATTCGTCATCGCGGCGCTGGTATTTGTATTC
>JANONM010000131.1:0-1567 GCA_031420855.1 Hyphomicrobiales bacterium | reverse complement strand
GTTGAAGTGATCAGCACGGTTTTTTCCGGCGTGGCAAGCCCGCGCAGAATTGACCGCCCGGCTTCCATCAACTCAGCCGCAATTACCACGTCCACATCTCCAGGTGTTGGCATCAGCGCAAGAACAGGCGCCGTGGCGCCGCGCGGCGGCATCATCTCGATGTAGTAGAGCGTGGCACCCGTCCGCTGGGCAACACCCGGCACAGACGTGGATTGGGCATACCAGCCATTGACCTCGGCCACGGCCACAATCCAGTCAGCCAGCACACCACCACCTTGGCCACCCATTGCCATGATGGCAACGCTCAACGGTTTATCGTATTTGGTGTCGGCGTGAACCGTCATGCAACGACCCGGTCGAACAATACCCGACGGCTCTCGCGCCGTCGCTGCAGGAAAGATATGATGGTGCGGCGGAGGTGCATCTTGAAGCGATCCCATGCGCCCGCATTGCGGATCACATCGGCGCGATAGAATGACGGACACAGCACAGCCGCATCCGCCACATCCCCGCAATTTCCGCAGGCCACACAGGAATGGTCAATGCTGGCAACGGGGTCGTCGCGCAATAAATCATTGGTGTGTTTCACTGTGAGCGAAGGACAACCCGAAAGGCGGATGCAGGCATGGTCGCCCGTGCAAATATCCTCATCCACACCGAAGCGCTGGCGTACAATTCGGTTCCCATCCTTCTCCGCCTTGTCAATCAGCGGTTTGATCCGTCGCTGCTTGTTCAACATGCACTCCGATGAAGCCACGATGATCTTTGGTCCTGGCTCTTTCGTCGTTAGGGCTTCACGCAATGTATCTCGCATTTTGCCAACATCATAGGTGCGGTCAATCTGGCGCACCCATGTCGCGCCAATGCCCTTCACAGCATTCACAATTGAGTTGTTGGTATTGCGTTTCTTGTTGTCAGCGCGCGATGACATGATGTCCTGCCCACCCGTCGCTGCCGAGTAGTAGTTGTCAACGATCAGCATCACGCCGTCATGCTTGTTGAAAACAGCATTGCCGACGGATGACGCAAGGCCATTGTGCCAGAAACCACCGTCACCCATGACGGAGATCACCCGCTTGTCGGATTTCACGTTGAATGCAGATGCCGCAGCAGGCCCCAAGCCATAGCCCATGGTGGTGGCACCAATGTTGAAGGGCGGCAGGATTGAAAACAGATGGCAACCAATATCGGCTGAGATATGATGCTGTCCAAGCTCCTTTTCCACCAGCTTCATGGCGGCAAATATCGGGCGCTCAGGACAACCCGTGCAAAATCCCGGCGGTCTGGGAGGAACAACTGTTGCCAGCGTCTGCACTTCTTTCGAATTGAGAACGGGTGATGGATCGGGCAGGGGCGGACGGTTTCCCAGCAGTCGTGGGGCATGCTGCTCAAGAAATCCAAGCAGTCCTTTTTGCATGACTTGCGCCGTATATTCGCCAGCCAGCGGGAATACATCCTTGCCACTGATCCTGGTTTGCAGATCGCGCCGCCGCAGCAATGTGTTGAGCGCTTGTTCAATAAATTCCGGTTGGCCCTCTTCGACGACAACGATTGCCTTCTTGCCAGC
>JANONM010000130.1:0-3250 GCA_031420855.1 Hyphomicrobiales bacterium | reverse complement strand
GGAGGTGGGGGGAACAGTTTCGCGCTAACGTCCGGTGTGAATACCCAACAGATTGACAATATGCACCAATGCCAAAAGCCCCACGATGCCAATCACCAGCATCAGGGCGGTTGATGGCAGCAGACTCGGGTTCAGGGATTTCCGGGGTTTGCGTTCATGGAATACCAGACCGCCAATGGCTGCGACAGTCATCATAAAAACAATAAAAGTCGTTATAAATTCAGTGCTTAGAAGTATTTCCTGCATGATTTTCCGTTGCTGTGGATGGCTGGTTGACAGGTCAGGGTGGGGTGACTATGTTCCGGCCCGATTTTGAACAATTGAGTGGGTTGCCTTGGTGCAGCTCCTATAGGTGAAGTCCATGAAAGTCCGCAATTCCCTCAAGGGTCTGATGAAGCGCCATCGCGACAACAAGATTATCCGTCGCAAGGGTCGAGTTTACATCATCAACAAGACCAACCCCCGTTTCAAGGCCCGCCAAGGCTAAAACCTGGACGCCTGTTATTGTTGACGACCTGCCGCGCCAAGGTTACTTGTGCGCGGTCGGTGTTTTTATTTCCGGTGATTTGTGCCATAGTCACTGACATGCGCCACTTCATCCCACTCATTCTTCTGTTGTCCCTGTCTTCCGCAGCCTTTGCGGCAGGCGATGTTATGTCCAATGAAGCCCAGGCCAGTGTAAAACTGGCGCCCGCTGATCCTGCCAAGCAACAGGCGGATGAACTGGACCTGTTGTTTGGCCAGTTGCACCGGGCAAAAGGTCATGAACAAACCCAAGCCATCGAAGAGAAAATCTGGGCAAATTGGCTGCGCAATCCGTCACCGACAGCCGAATTGATGTTGACGCAAGCCAACAAGGCCCTGCAAGACGGCGCCTTCGAAACTTCCGAAGTCATGCTGAACAAGGTGATCGGCACTTATCCCGATTATCTGGAAGCCCTCAACAAGCGGGCCATGCTGTATTTCAATCTTGAGCGCTATGAGGAAGCCATTGATGACCTCGACATGGTCCTCGAGATTGAACCACGGCATTTTGGCGCCTTGGCTGGCAAGGCCATGATCCTGCACAAGCAAGGACAGCTTTCAGCAGCATCGGTGCTGCTCAAACAGGCACTGGAGATCTATCCGGAAATGCATTCCGTGAAAGAAACCCTGAAGCAGATGCAGCGCGAAACGCCAGACATCTAAGGCTATCAGATGCCCTTGCCGTCGGCGCCAATTTTGGCGATGCGGATCATGTTGGTGGTGCCAGGGGTGCCCACGGGAACACCAGCCGTAATCAGGATTTTTTCACCGGGCTTGGCAAAACCTTCACGGGTGGCAATTTCACCGGCACGGACGAACATTTCGTCCACAGACTTTGCATCTTCCGTCAACACGCAATGGGTGCCCCAGGCGAGACAGAGTTTGCGGGCTGTGTGTAGAATAGGCGTCACCGCCAGAATCGGCATTGATGGCCGCTCACGGGAAATCCGCAGGCCGGTTGATCCGGTGCCCGTATAGCAGACGATGGCAGGCAGTTTCAGAGTCTCGGCGATGGTGCGGGCGGCCACCGAAATGGCACCAGCGGTCGTGGCTTCCGGCTCGGCGCGCTGGGCGTGGATGATGCCTTGATAGAGTGCGTCGCGCTCGGTGATCTGCGCCACTTTGTCCATGGTCTGAACGGCCTTTTCCGGCCATTTACCAGTCGCACTTTCAGCCGACAGCATGACGGCATCGGCACCTTCGTAAACGGCGGTTGCCACATCAGACACTTCGGCGCGGGTTGGCACGGGTTCGGTCACCATGGACTCAAGCATCTGGGTGGCAACGACGACAGGCTTGCCATAGCGGCGGGCGGCGCGGGTAATCTGCTTTTGGCAGCCGGGCACGGCCTCAATTGGAAGCTCCACCCCCAAATCACCACGCGCCACCATGATGCCATCCGAGACCTTCAAAATATCATCCAGACACGTGAGGGCCGAAGGTTTTTCGATCTTGGCCATGACACTGGCGCGGTTGTTCACCAGTTTTTGGGCTTCGCTCACATCTTCGGCGCGCTGCACAAAAGACAAAGCGATCCAGTCGACGCCAATGGTGGCCGCGGCTTCGAGATCCTCGCGGTCCTTTTTGGTCAGGGCAGGAATTGGAATCACCGTATCGGGCAGATTGACACCCTTGCGGTCTGAAAGGTCACCCCCATAAATCACCCGCGTCACGAGTTTGTCAGTGAAAGCTTCAGTAATTTCGACCCGCAAGCGACCGTCATTCAAGAGCAGGCAATCACCAACTTTTGCAGCTACAAAAATTTCAGGATGCGGCAGGTAAACCCGCGTGGCGTCACCGGGCGTCTTGTCGGCGTCAAAAGTAAAAGTGTCACCGGCATTGATCCGCACTTCCTTGTTGGCGAAAGTGCCGATGCGGATTTTTGGTCCCTGCAGATCGGCAAGAATGCCGATCGGACGTCCGACTTTTTCCTCAACAGCACGAATGGCGCCATGCAGGGTTTTCAGCAACTCGTGCGAGGTGTGGCTCATGTTGATGCGGAAGACATCGACACCGGCGATGAAAAGCTTTTCGATCATTTCAGGGCTGGACGACGCCGGCCCCAGGGTTGCCAGGATTTTGACTTTGCGTTTGCGATGCACGTTCAGGGACCTTGTGTGGTTTTGTCGCCAGACAAGGTGATTGTCCAGTCGGTTTCTTCGCCCGTATCGACTTCCGAGAAACCGACCTTGCTGTATCCGCGCTCCTGACATTTGTCGAAACCGCGGATGGTGAAAATCTTGTCCCTGATGCACATCATGGACTTGCCGCCCCAACTGCCGCCCTTGTCATAATCCACGGCATATACGTAATAGTATTGGGCAATCAGGGCGTTCTTCAACAGGGTTTTGCATTTTTGTGGTTCAGCCGTCCACCAGCCTTCAGTCGCCCAGCCGTCCTTGTTCTTGTAGCCAATGGCCACACCCACACGACTGCCAGTTTGGTTGCAGAGTTTCAAGTCGGCGAAAACGGGCGATGCCGAGGTGCCCAAAAGCATAAAGGAGAGTGCCAATGCACCCAAAACCCCTGCCATCTTTTGCTTCATGCCATTCTCTCCATTAACGCGCACAGGTGCAGCCGCTGAGACCGACCTTCTTTCATTTTGAGGGTCCACTCGTCAACTTAAAACATTGTGGGCAAATCTCCCAAAAATATGGCAAGATCGCAGTGCCGTTGGCCGTTGATAGCAGATTGTATTCGCCAGATGGTTAACAGGTGTTAACCA
>JANONM010000129.1:0-1539 GCA_031420855.1 Hyphomicrobiales bacterium | reverse complement strand
GGTCGCGTTGTGTCTGGAAACAGGTGTTGTCGGCATCGCGGCGTTGGGTCTTGCCACCGAGGTTTCAAAATTGTCTTTTGACGAGCGCTGCACACTGATGTCGTGGGTGACGGAAGATGTGGACGGCAGGCTGCCAATGGGTTTCACAATTTATGGTCATTCGGTTGCAGAACAAATCGCCATGGTCCAGCAGGCCGAACGGGTCGGTGCCAACTGGCTGATCTTGCAACCACCCGCAGTTGGCGCTTACAATGCGGAAGAATATCTGTCGTTCTTTGGCCGTGTGATGAATGCAACCAAACTGCCGGTGGCCATCCAGAACGCCCCGCAATATCTGGGGCGCGGATTGTCGGATGAGGATATCTCGACATTGCGGAAACGCCACGCCAATTTCACTTTGATCAAATCTGAATCATCCGCCGTTGACGCCGCACGATTGATCACACGGGCCGGGCGTGATCTCAAGGTCTTCAACGGTCGCGGCGGGCTTGAACTGGTTGAATGCCTGGCCGCAGGTTGTGAAGGTTTTCTGTTGGCCCCTGATCTCGTTGATTACAGTGCTGAAGTGATGCGCTTGCATGAAGCAGGAGACCGTGGTGCTGCACAGAAGATTTATGAACGGATACTGCCCGTCATCCAATTCGTCATGCAGTCCATCGAGCATTTGATCTGCTACGGCAAAAGAATTTTCGCCCAGCGCGCAGGTCTGCACGTGTTTGATCGTGCACCAGCTCTGCGGCCAGACCCGCTGGTCTTGCACCAGCTTGAAGAATTTTGCTCGGCCCTTGGATCGTTTCCGGCAAAGCAGTTTATACACCGCTGAATTGAATTGGTTTCGGAGCAATGTTGAATGAACAATAAATTTGCAATTTATCCCAGCCTCGCTGGTAAAACCGTGTTCGTAACGGGTGGGGCCTCAGGCATCGGCGCTGAGATTGTCAGCGCTTTCGCAAGTCAAGGCGCAAAAGTGGGTTTCGTTGATCTCGACGCCAGAGCCGGGGCCGCAACTGCTGCCGGACTGAAGGGGGAAGTTGCTTTTGAGACATGCGATCTTCGTGACATCAACGCCATGAAAATCGCCTTTGCAAACTTGCAAACCAAACTGGGGCCTGCAACAGTTCTGGTCAACAACGCTGCCCGCGATGATCGCCATGCTTGGCAAGATGTGACGCCAGACTATTGGGATGAGCGCATTGCCACGAATTTGCGGCACATGTTCTTTACCATGCAAGCTGTGGCACCTGGGATGATCAAGGCCGGCGGTGGCTCGATCATCAATCTCGGTTCAAACAGCTGGTGGGAAGCCGTCGGTGGCTTTCCGGCCTATGCCACTGCAAAAGCTGCGGTGCACGGCTTGACCCGCACCATGGCACGGGACCTGGGCCAACATCGCATCAGGGTGAACACGGTCGTGCCCGGTTGGGTGATGACCGAGCGGCAGAAAACTTTATGGGCCACCCCAGAAGCCCTCGAAGCCCACCGTCTTTTGCAATGCCTGCCTGATCTCATCGATCCGGTTTACGTCGCTCGCATGGTCCT
>JANONM010000128.1:0-2312 GCA_031420855.1 Hyphomicrobiales bacterium | reverse complement strand
CGCGGGTTACAGGCCAACTTGAAGCAGAAAGACTCTAGAACAGAATTCATGCTCCTTGGGCAAGAGTTGGCAGGTATCGGCGATACCTCTGCCTACTCCCCCACTCCGCCCCGAAAACCCGTTGCCAGCACAAACAATTCTGCACTTTCATCGCGGCTGGCCATGGGTTTTACGTGCCTTACTGTGGTGAAGTCTTTTTTCATCATCGCAAGCAACTGGTTTTCGGTGCCGCCGCGCAGGACTTTCGCGAGGTATGTGCCGCCGGGTTTCAACACTTGTTGGGCAAAATGATAACCGGCTTCGACCAATGCGATGATGTTGATGTGATCGGTTTGGCGGTGGCCGGTGGCATGGCTGGCCATGTCGGACAAGACGCAATCGGCTTGCACACCGCCCAGGGCTTCAATCAGCAAGCGCGGCGCATCCTCATCGTAGAAATCTTTTTTAAGAATCGTCACGCCAGGAATTTCATCAATGCCATGCATGTCGATGGCGACGACACGGCCCTTGTTCTTGCCCACACCGTCAAAGGATTTCACCCGAACCGCCGAGACCTGGCTCCAGCCGCCCGGTGCCGCCCCCAGATCCACCACAGCATGGCCGGGTTTGAGGAATTTGTATTTGTCGTCGATCTCCGTGAGTTTGAAAGCCGAGCGCGAGCGATATCCAAGCTTGCGGGCTTCGTGCACATAGGGGTCGTTGAGCTGGCGCTCGAGCCAATTCTTCTGTGACACGGTGCGGCCCTTGCCGGTTTTCACCCGTACCTTGAGACGGCCACCGCCGAGCTTGTCACGTTCACCGGGTCTTGCCATTTTTCATCCTCATATCCGCCGCCCCACATGGCCATCGGCTTTCATCAACTGGGATAATATTCCCTCGCGCAAACCACGATCCGCCACACGAATGCGCTTGTCGGGAAAGGCCCGGCGAATTTCTTCAAGAATGGCACAGCCCGCCAGCACGAGATCAGCCCGTTCCTTGCCAATGCAGCCATTGCGCATCCGCTCTTCATAACTCATGTCGCGGAGTTGCCCGGTAACCCGGCTGGCTTCATGGCTTTCCAGCCAGCAGCCATCAACCACCGAGCGATCATAATGGCGCAGTCCGAGATGCACACCGGCAATGGTCGTCACCGTGCCAGAGGTTCCCAGCAAATGGTCGGGGCCGGCCTGGCTGCCTTCCAGTGCTGCAACTTCGGTCACAAAAGGCCGGAGCAGAAGCTTCACGTCAGCGCACATGGCCTCGAATTGCTGATAGGAGACATCGCGCCCCCCGCCATGCAATTCCGACAGGGTGACAACCCCAGCGGCCAGCGATATCCAGGCTTTGACTACACCAGCACCGCCACCGGAAGGTCGCTCCACCCACATGACTTCCGTCGATCCGCCGCCAATATCAAAGATCACAGCAGATTGCGCATCGTCGCCCATCAGGGGTTCGGCACCAGCCGCTGCCAGGGCCGCTTCGGTTTCGCGGTTGATGATTTCGAGCACCAGCCCGGTTTCATCCTCAACCCGCTGGATGAACTCGGCGCCATTTTCAGCCAGCCGACAGGCTTCCGTGGCGACCAGCCGATGGCGCTGGACGCCATGCCATTTCAGCTTGTTGTTGCACACCCGCAAGGCTTCAATGGTGCGGTCCATGGCGGCCTGCTTCAAGCGCCCACTGCTGCCCAAGCCCTCACCCAAGCGAACAATCCGCGAAAAAGCATCGACGACAACAAAGCCGCGACCTGTTGGACGGGCCAGCAACAACCGGCAATTATTGGTACCAAGATCAAGTGCGCCATAGCAATCAAGGCCGGGAATGCCACCCCGGGGAGCAACATTTCCGGCAAGCTTGCCGCCGCGTTGCAGGGGGCCCGCCCGTTGCAGCGGCTTGCCCCGTGCGCCGCTGCCACCCGGAGCCAAGGCTCCATCGCGGGTCGCGTCCACTTTATAATCCTCTCGCGGTGGATTGGCGCTCTACAGCCCTTGGCCGGTGCAACCATTGCCACCATAAACATGTCGTTGGGCTTATCTTACCAGCTTCCTGCGTTGGGTAAAGTTATTATGACCAAAGGTTATATTTAAAGCTTGCGTTAACCCGTAATTGAGACTCTTGGCCCTAAATCCGGAAGTTGGGACAAGGGGCAGAATGAAAAACTACGGCAGACGCTGGTTCCGGGAAGGCAGTTTGATCGCCGAATTTGGCGATGGGCTGGGCAATGCCGTGCGCCAGCAGAAGCAATCCATGGCCCTGAATGCCGCGAGGGTCGATGCCGAATTGGCTTCCAAGGCCAAGTCCGAATTCATCGCCAACATGAGCCATGA
>JANONM010000127.1:0-2341 GCA_031420855.1 Hyphomicrobiales bacterium | reverse complement strand
ATTGAGCAGCGCATAGGCAATGTCTGACAACAGATAGGACACACAGAACATCATGGTGATCATCAGGATCAGCGCCATTTCCAACGGATAGTCGCGAAGCTCAATCGACGATACGAAATAGGCCCCCAATCCCGGCACGCGAAACATGGCTTCGACAAAGATCGAACCAGTGGCTGTGCCGATGAACATCGGCAGGAACACCGTGACCATGGGAAGTGCTGCATTGCGCAGGACATGCTGGAAAATGATCTTGCGTTCGGGCAGTCCCTTGGCACGCAACACGGTTACGAAGGGTTTGCTCAACACATCCAGCATGGCGGAGCGCGTATAGCGGGCATAGGTGGCAAGTGGGATTGTGGCATAGGCGACAATGGGCAAAATCCAACTGTTGGGCTTGCCCCAGCCACTCGCTGGCAACCAGCCAAGCCATACGGCGAAGACCAGGATCAACATCATCGACGTGACAAACACCGGAATGGTGAGGCCGAGTGTGGCAATGGCGGAGGCAAGATAATCAATCCACGTATTGCGACGGAGTGCTGCGGCCATGCCGAGCAGAATGCCCAGCGGTGCGCCGATCAAAACACCGGCACCACCGAGGATCAAACTTGGTGGCCAGGCGCGGGCCAGCAATTCCAGTACCGTTTCGCCGGGGCTTTGGAAGGGCACGCCAAAATCAAAATGCAAAACGCCCCACATGTATTTGAAATACTGTACATAGAGCGGCTTGTCCAAACCGAGGCTGGCATTCAGCTTGGCTTTCACGGCATCAGATACCGGCATGTCATTGCCATCGAAAGGACCACCGGGCACCGCATGCATCATCAGGAAGACAATCAGCGACATGACAAGAAATGTCAGCATGATCGAAAGCAGCCGTCCGGTGATGTATCTGATCATGTGACAATCGCCTCGACGAAATGATTGGGAGCAGCAGCAACCAATTGTGGGTGAGGATTGGCAGCGACACTACCAGTTACTTCTGCTGCCCTCAATTGTGGCGTTGCTGCATTGATTTCGTCGCGGCTGAGGAAACTGCGGGTGCGGCGATTGCGCGGGTTGAGCACCGGAATCGCATCCAAAAGAGCGCGGGTATAGGGATGACGGGGACTGGTGAAAATGGTTTCGGTGGCCGCACGCTCCACAATGCGGCCATCGCACATCACGGCAACCTGGTCCGTCAAGGCCCGCACTACACTCAAATCATGGCTGATGAAGAGGATCGACAGGCCGCGCTCCTTTTGCAAATCCAGCAACAGATTGATGATCTGGGCTTTTACGGAAACATCCAGCGCCGATGTCGGCTCATCTGCCACCAGCACGGTGGGTTGCAGAATAAGGGCACGCGCAATGGCAACACGTTGGCGCTGACCACCTGAGAGTTCGTGGGAGTAGCGCCCGCCATAGCGACCATCAAGCCCAACGCGCTCAAGCATGTCGAGCGCAGCTGCTTTTTGTTCAGCCGGCGATCCGATGCCGTGAATATGGAGTGGTTCGGCAACAATCTGCTGCAACGTCATCATCGGGTCGAGGGCGGAATAGCTGTCTTGAAACACCACCTGCATTTTGCGGCGAAACGGCTTTAACTCCACATGACCGAGTTTTGTAATGTCGGTGCCATCAACGAAAATCTGACCCGATGTCGGTTCCAACAATCGCATCGCCAACATGCCAGTTGTTGATTTACCGGACCCTGATTCCCCCACCAGGCCCACAATGCTGTTGGTGGGAAGTACCAGATTTACGTCTCTGACGGCCTTCAGTTCTGAGTAACCGGAAAACAGTCCGCTTTTGGTTTTCAGATAGAATGACTTGTTCAGACTGCGCAATTCAAGTGCCGGAGTCATTGCAGCCTCCAGCAGGCAGCATGGCGACCATTGCCAATTGATGTGAAGGATGGTGTTTCTTTGCACTTTGCGTCTGCAAACCCACAGCGCGGATGAAACGGGCAGCCGGCTGGTGGATGTACCGGACTTGGCGATGCGCCACTGATTTCGGTGAGGCGCTGACGGCCCGGTGTTTGCCCTGGGATGGAGCGCAGCAGGGCTTTGGTGTAGGGATGCGCTGGTGCATCGAAAATCGCTTGCACGGGTCCCTCCTCCATCACACGGCCACCATACATCACCACCACACGATCCACCGTTTCGGCGATGACGCCCAAATCATGGGTGACCATGATGAGGCCCATGCCGAATTCTGCTTGCAGATTTTTGATCAGTTGCAGGATTTGTGCTTGAATGGTCACATCAAGGGCAGTTGACGGTTCATCGGCAAACAGGATTTTTGGACGGCATGACAGGGCCATGGCAATCATCGCCCGTTGCAACATGCCGCCAGAGAG
>JANONM010000126.1:0-4152 GCA_031420855.1 Hyphomicrobiales bacterium | reverse complement strand
AAAGACAGGCGAATGGCGGTGGCGCAGCCAAAGGCTGACCCCGGCACGGTTGAAACGCCATGGACGTCCAGCAGGTAATCACAGAGGTCGGCGGCTGATTTGATGACGTGTTGACCAGATTTTCTCCCGAGGAAAGCCGAGATGTCCGGGAAGGCATAAAAGGTGCCTGGTATGTCGCCAATCCGCAAACCCTTGATTTCCGTAAGTTTGCTGATGACCAGATCGCGGCGCTGACGATAGGTCTCGCACATCTTGTGAACGTCATCGCGCGGGCCATCCAGTGCTGCCACAGCGGCGTGCTGCACAAAAGAATTGGCACCTGCTGAAATGATGCTTTGCATCCGTGCCATGCCCTTGGCCACGGGTTCGGGTGCTGCCGCATATCCAAGTCGCCAGCCTGTCATGGCAAAGCCTTTGGAAAAGCCGTTCAGTGTGATGGTGCGCTGTAACATGCCAGGTAAAGAGCCGAACGATATCAATTCACCCTCAAACAGAATGTATTCGTAAATCTCGTCAGCCATGACCAGCATGGTCGGGTGACGTCGCACAAGGTCTGCAATGGCCTTCAATTCGGCTTTCGACCAGACGGCGCCGGTTGGATTGCTGGGTGAATTGAGAATGAGAAGTTTTGTTTGCGATGTGATGGCGGCGGCAATGCGACTGGTGGGTACCTTGTAGCCTTCGGCGAAAGTCGATGGCAAGACGACAGGTGTTCCTCCCGCCAATTTCACGCTGGCCTCATAGGACACCCAATACGGTGCCAGCATGATGGCTTCATCGCCGGGCCCGATGACCGATAGGATGACATTGTTGATGGCCTGTTTCGCGCCATTGGCCACAACGATATTTGAGGCGGGATAGTCGAGAGCGTTTTCGCGGCTGAGTTTGCGCGAAATGGCGTCGCGCAGTTCAGGTATTCCGGCAACCGGTGCATAGTGGGTCAAGCCTTTGTCCAATGCCAACTTTGCTGCATCGCGGATATTCTGGGGCGTGTCGAAATCCGGTTCGCCGAGAGTCAGGGCAACGACATCCCGTCCGGCGTTGCGTAGTTCCCGCGTGCGTTGGGACATTCGGATGATGGCGCCCTCATCGGCGGCGGAGGCACGGGCAGAAAGGGCGGAGGCGGCGTCAAATTCCTGTGTCATCATGCCGACGCCTATGCCAGCTTCTGCTTGCCCCGTCGAGACAGCAAGGCTATGGGGCTGCCATGAAAGCAATTCAAACATGCCTCGTTCTGTCCCTGATTGCACTTGGCCTTGTCGGCTGTAGCAGCCGTGACACGGGGGTAAGGGTGACTGCGGAAAAACCTGCTGCACCTGCTGTGCCGATAGCCAAGCCAAGGTCCGAGCCGGTGTTCTACAATGGCAAAACCTATCACCTGGATTTTGCGCCGTCGGGAGGTGGGGTTTTTGCCATGGTCGTCAAAGGCATGAGCGTCAGACAGCAGAATGACGCGGTTGCCGTTGCAACGTCAAGCCTGCGTTATTTTGCCTGCCCGGAAGGCAAGACCGGCGTGTTGAACAACAAGCCTGTCTACAACGGCAACCTCTGGAAAATGAATGCCCATTGTGGCTGATCCCCAGTATGCTGGCGTACAGTTGACCAGGCAATGAGGTCGCTTTCCAAAACTCATTTCATCTGTTTAAGGGCATTCGAAGTTTTCAAAACCAATATTTGTAGGCATAAATCGTGGTCATCAGGCAACCGGCCGCGATGATGAAGATGCGGACTTTTGATGGTGAAATGATTTTCAAAAGTTTGACTCCAGCAAATCCCCCTGCAATGCAAGCCACAAGCATGATGACGGCCTCCGGCCAGCTGATCAACTCCCACCAGATAAACAGGGCGATGGCCGTGGCATTGGTCAAAACGCCCAGCAGGTTTTTGAAAGCATTGGCGTTGCGAAGTTCCCAAGGGCTGGTGGCCCGGATCACGGCCATCAGCATGACCCCCAGTCCGGCACCAAAATATCCGCCGTAAATGCTGGCCGGCAACAGCAAGCATCCGCGCATGACGCCGGTTTTCTCCGCGCTGACCTGTTGGGCCAGCCAAGCTTGAATTGGCTTGGCGAAGGCAAAAATCAGTGTTGCCAGACCGATGAGGGCAGGGACAATGGCTGTGAACAGGCTTGCTGGCGTGGTAACCAACAAGATTGCGCCCACAAGACCACCCAAAAGCGCAGATCCCATTGACCAGAACATCGAAACTGAAAATGGCGGCAAAAGTCGGCGTTCGGCCCAGGCGCCGGTGATGTTGCCAAACACCACAGCAAATGTGTTGGACGCATTGGCTGAAATCGGTGGCAAACCTGCGGCAAGCATGGCCGGAAAGGTCAACAGGGATGCACCGCCTGCCATGGAATTTGCAATGCCACCCAGAAATCCGGCGGCAATCAGAAGCAGGGTAATATGAAGTGTTGGCATGACATAATTGTAGTGCAGGGGTGCTGAAGGAGATGCAAGGCTTTCCCAAAATTAAATTGGCTTTAGCCAAATTTAGATGATTGGGGATTTCGTTTAAAGCTTGCACAGCTATAGTGCGGCCACACCGGACGGAAACAAATCAACATATGGAATATATTCAACCTTATCTCGACTATTTTTCTGCCCATCCAGAATGGGCCATTGTCGTGATATTTCTTATCGCGCTAGGTGAGGCACTTCTGATCATCGGGTTGTTTGTTCCATCGACTGCCGTGTTGGTGGGAGCAGGCATGCTGGTGGGGTCGGGCCATTTGCCGTTTTGGCCTGTATTCATTGCCACTTGTCTGGGGGCGATCATCGGTGACCAGCTTTCCTATTGGGCAGGCCGGCTTTTTGGCACGCGTCTCAAAACCATGTGGCCCTTGAACCGTTACCCCAGCCTGGTGCAGCGGGGCGAGGACTTTGTGCGTCTGCATGGCGGCAAATCTATTGCTGTAGGCCGCTTTGTGCCGGGCGTGAAAGCGGTTGTTCCCGGCATCGTTGGCATGTTGGGCATGAGCCAGCCGTTTTTCATATTCGTCAACGTCACTTCCGGAATTTTCTGGGGCGCGGCCCATGTGTTTCCGGGCATCCTGATTGGCCAGGGATTGGCGCTTGCTGGTGATTTGTCAGGGCGATTGCTGGTCGTGCTGCTTGTCCTGCTGGCTATTCTGGCAGTTGCGGGTTGGTTGATCCGGTTGCTGGCGGCCAGCTTTCGGCCTTATTTCGACCACTTGTTGCGAGGGATTTCGACTTGGGCGCTGGCCCGCCGCTATCGTCCTGTACAACGCTTTGCGCGGGCAATTTCGCCCGACAACACCCGTTCAACGGCTATTGTGGTCTTCGGATTGTTGACCGTCATCTGTATTTTTGCATTGGTTGACTTGATGTTCGGTTTGGTGGTCAGGCAGGCGGTTTCCAACCTTGACCTGTCAGTTGCCACACTGGTGAGTGAATGGCGCAATGCGCCTGCTGACGAACTGATGGTCGGGCTCTCGATGCTGGCGGATCGCCCCGTGATCTGGAGTGTTGGCACCGCCGTGGTTGTCTGGCTGTTCTTCTGGCGAACCTGGCGGGCAGGGCTGATCGCCCTGGCCTTGATGCTGAGCGGGGAACTGCTTTCAATCGGTCTCGGCTTGATTGTAAATCGGTCTTCACCCGTCACCGGGCCATTGGCTGGCATCGTCATGACGGATGGCAGATTTCCCAGTGGCCATGCCCTCATGGCAGCGCTGGTGCTTGGTTTGATCGCGGTTCTGGCAAGCCATGCCATGGGGCGCTGGAGCAAGGCCGTGGTTGCGGCAACTTGCAGTATCATGGTCATTGCGATCTGCTTTTCGCGCATCTATCTGGGTGCTGACTGGCTCAGTGACATTCTCGGCGGTTTGCTGGTGGCCTTGGTGCTCGCTGCACTTTTTGGCATGGTCATTGAAGCTTTGCCGGCACGCCGCATTCAGCCGCTGTGGCTCATGGGTGTTGCCGCGCTGGTTTTACTGCTGAGTGGTGCCTTTCATATCAGCAAGAACCAGGACGCCAAACTCGCGACATTTGAACGGCCTGTGCAATTGCAACAGGTCAGCTTGGCAGAATGGACGGGCGGCAAATGGTTGGAACTGGCGGGGCGGCGCATTGATCTGGCTGGACCTGCTGAAGAAGTCTTTGCTGCCCAATGGCTCGGTGAACTGGCGCC
>JANONM010000125.1:0-7890 GCA_031420855.1 Hyphomicrobiales bacterium | reverse complement strand
CGTTTTTACATGGCCACAAGTCGCCTGGCGACGATATGCCTGATGCCACATGGTTCGGTGCCGATGGCACCGCCCTCGATTGGTCAAACGCCCACAATCATGTTGTCATCTTGGTTCTGATCAACAACGGAAAACGCCTTTGCCTCGCAATCAATGGCAGCCATGCCGAAATCAATTTCAAAGTGCCTGCACGCGAAAAACACACGTGGCGAGAATTGAACCAAGTCGATGCTGCGTTGAAAAGCCCAGCGCAATCGTCATTCCCGCGACAGCGGGAAACTAGACTTGCGACAGCTGAGTTGGTTGAAAGTCTGGATCCCCGCTTTCGCGGGGATGACGATGACGGAGTGGATTATTCGAAGAGCAGACAAACACAACGCAATGTTGGTCAATCTGTAATCGCCATATCATTGCCACCACAGTCCGTTTCTATATTGGTAGAACGCACCAACACTTGACGAACCAGAGCATCGGACGGCAAAATGAAATCACTCCCAATCCAAACCCGTCATTCCCGCGAAGGCGGGAATCCCGCTTTCTTACAACTCGTTAGCGGGACCCCCGCCTTCGCGGGGGTGACGGCATTGGGGCTGGTATTTTTGATTCAATAGACCGCCCGCCGCTCTGGCCGCCATCAACCTATTTCAAGCAAACAAATGGTTTATCGGAACTGGATTGAACGCAGTGAATGAAAACACCTTCGACTACATCATTGTCGGTGGTGGTTCGGCAGGCTGTGTATTGGCCAATCGTTTGTCTGCTGATCCCCAGTGCAAAGTCTTGCTGGTGGAAGCGGGCGGAGCAGACAACAACATCCTCTACCATTGGCCGGCAGGCTTTGCAAAAATGACCAAGGGCATTGGCTCCTGGGGCTGGTCAACGGTGCCGCAAAAACACCTGCAAAACCGCGTGGTATGGTTCACCCAGGCCAAAGTCATCGGTGGCGGATCATCCATCAATGCCCAGATTTATACCCGTGGCAATGCCCTGGATTTTGACACTTGGGCGCAATTGGGTTGCAAGGGCTGGTCCTACGACGATGTGTTACCCTATTTCCGCAAATCAGAAGACAACGACAGTTTTGACAACACCACCCACGGCAAGGGCGGCCCCATGGGCGTATCAAAACCTGCTGCCCCTTTGCCAATCGCCGAAGCCTTCATCAGAGCCGCAGGCCAGATCGGCATTCCGCATAACCCCGACCTGGCCTCGGCAAATCCGGCTGGCGTTGGCTTCTACCAACTCACCCAACGCAACGCCCGCCGCTCGTCAACTTCCACCGCCTATCTCAGACCAATCCGTACGCGGAGTAATTTGACCGTTAAGCTTGGAACCTTGACCGCCCGCATTCTGCTGGAAGGAAAGCGCGCCATCGGCATTGCCATCGCCGATGCGACAGGCGGTGAAACCAGACTGATGGCCTCTCGCGAAGTCATCGTCTCATCCGGCAGCATTGGTTCGCCAAAACTGTTGCTGCAATCGGGTATCGGACCTTCAGAACATTTGCGTCACAATGGAATCGAAGTGCGCCACCATTTGCCCGGTGTGGGCAGCAACTTGCAAGACCATGTCGATCTCTGCGTCATCGCCGAATGCACGGGCGATCACACCTATGACAAATACGGCAAACCCCATTGGGCCGCTCTTGCAGCTTTGCGATACTTGCTCAACCGTAAGGGGCCCGTGGCATCATCACTGTTTGACTCCGGCGGCTTCTGGTATGTCGATGAGAATGCCGCCGCCCCTGACATGCAATTCCACTTGGGAATGGGTTCAGGTATTGAGGCAGGCATCGCAAAATTAAAGAATGCCGGGGTCACACTGAACACCGCCTACATGCGCCCGCGCTCGCGCGGCACCGTGCGCCTCAAGGACAGCAACCCCAACAGCCATCCGCTGATTGATCCCAATTATTGGGCTGACCCCTACGATAGGGAAATGTCGCTGCGTGGCCTTAAAATGGCGCGGGAAATATTCCAGCAATCCGCATTCAAGGATTACATCCTGGCTGAGCGCATGCCAGGTCCTGACATCAACTCCGATGCCGAACTTTTCGACTACGCCTGCCGCATGGCCAAAACCGATCACCACCCGACGAGCACTTGCGCCATGGGAACTTCCGATCAAGCCGTGGTCGATTTAAACTTGAAAGTGCATGGTCTGAATAGTTTACGTATCGTGGATGCATCGGTCATGCCAACTGTGATATCCTCCAACACCAATGCCACAACCATCATGATTGCCGAGAAGGCTGCGGATATGATTTTGCAATGACACCAAAAATCTCCAGCAAAATGAATGGCGCCGAAAGTCTGGTCCACACATTGATTGGACATGGCCTGAAGGTCTGCTTTGCCAATCCCGGCACCAGCGAAATGCATTTTGTCGCGGCGCTGGATCGCATTCCCGGATTGCGTTGCATCCTTGGTCTTCAGGAAAATGTGGTGACAGGCATGGCCGACGGCTATGGCCGGGTGTCGCGCCAGCCTGCCGTCACCCTGTTGCACTGTGGACCCGGCCTTGCCAATGGCCTCGCGAATTTGCACAACGCCAAGTGGGCGCGTGTGCCCATGGTCAATATTGTGGGTGATCAGGCAACCTATCATGCAGCCTTCGAGCCACCCCTCGTCATGAATACGAAAGCCTTGGCAAAATCCGTTTCCAACTGGGTGAAGACATCACGTAAAGCTGCCCATGTCGGACGTGATGCAGCAGAAGCCGTTCAAGCCGCCCGCACATCACCGGGCCAGATCGCAACATTGATTCTGCCCTCCGATGCTTCATGGAATGAAGGCGGCAAAATTGGCAAGACACTGGCAATCCCTGCGAAACCCCAAATCAACCAGAATGCCATTCGCAAGGCTGCAAAAATCCTGCGCGAAAAATCCAACGTGCTGTTGTTGGTGGGCGGCGGCGCGCTGCGTGCGGCACCCCAAATTCATGCCGCTGCCATTCAAGCCAAAACCCACTGTCGCGTCCTGGCGGAATCCATCAACCGTTTTCACCAGAGAGGGTCTGGCCGCTTGGCCCTGGAACGCGTACCTTATCCCGCACAGCTGGCCATTGAAATGTTAAAAGATGTCCAACACATCATCACCGTTTGCGCACGACCACCCGTTGGCTTTTTTGCCTATCCGGACACGCCAAGCCTTCACAGTACGGCAAATGCCTCTCACCTCGCACTTTGTGATGTAAATCAAGATGCCGAAGCGGCCTTGCAATGCCTTGCTGAAGAACTTGGGGCACGGCCTTCAACGAATTCACAACGTCACGACAAGCCTTCAATTCCAAACGGCCCCGCCAACTCCCCAGCGCTTGGCCAAATGCTGGCGGCAGTCATGCCGGAGCAGGCCATCGTCGCTGACGAATCCATCAGCTTGGGTGGCCAGCTATTTCAGGAAAGCCATAACGCGCCACCCCACGATTGGATGATGGTAACTGGTGGAGCCATTGGCTTTGGCATGCCTTGTGCCACTGGCGCAGCTGTTGCAGGTGGGGGTCGGCGCGTCATCAACGTGCAAGCCGATGGTTCAGCGCTTTACACGCTTCAAGCTTTGTGGACGCAGGCCCGCGAAAAACTCCCGGTCACCACCATCATTCTGTCAAATCGCAAGTATCAAATCCTGATTGGTGAATATGGCAATGTCGGCGCCAATCCCGGCCCCACTGCCATGAACATGCTGGACCTTGGAAATCCCGATCTGAATTGGGTCAAAATCGCCAACGGTTTTGGCGTCGAAGCTGCATCATGCGCAACGCTGGAAGCTTGCGCTGGCCTAATGCAACAAAGCTTCAAATCGCCCCTGCCGTTTCTGATTGAGCTTGAGATTTGAAGTTACTCAAACCGCTCCGGCACATAACCTTCACGTACCAGATTTTGGAACTTTGTCAGTGACGCTTCGAACTGCAATTCGACTATACCTGTTGGACCATGGCGCTGCTTGCCAATGATCACTTCGGCCTTGCCATGGGCCCGGTCTGAATCTTCCTGCCATTTCAGATGCTCGGCAGAACCTATAGGCGGTTCCTTTTTCGAGAGATAATACTCCTCGCGATAGACAAACATCACCACGTCGGCGTCTTGCTCAATCGATCCTGATTCACGCAAATCCGAAAGTTGCGGCCGCTTGTCGTCGCGTGATTCAACCTGACGCGACAGCTGCGACAGGGCGATGACCGGAACATTCAGTTCCTTGGCCAAGGCTTTCAAACCCACGGTGATTTCGGAGACTTCCTGCACGCGCCCCTCAGCCGCCTTGCGGGCAGAACCCGCAAGCAGTTGCAAATAATCCACCACGATGAGGCCCAGGCCCCGTTGCCGTTTCATCCGCCTTGCCCGCGCCGCCACTTGGGCAATCGTCAAGCCGCCGGAGTCGTCGATGTACAGTGGCAACTTTTGCAATTCCTGGCTGACTTCAACCAACCGGTCAAACTCCGCTTCGTCGATTTTGCCACGGCGAATGCGTTCCGAGGAAATTTCAGTCTGCTCGGCAATGATGCGCGTGGCCAATTGTTCCGACGACATTTCCAGCGAAAAGAATCCGACAATGCCGCCGTTCAACACCTTCAACGATCCATCGGCCTGGTATTCCGCTTCATAGGCCTTGGCCACATGATAGGCGATATTCGTGGCCAATGCGGTTTTGCCCATGGCTGGACGACCCGCCAAGATGAGCAAGTCCGACGCCTGCAACCCCCCCAGTTTCTCATCCAGATCGCGCAGACCTGTAGAGATACCAGAAAGTCCCCCATCGCGTTTGAAGGCACCAGCGGCCATGTCAATGGCGGCTGCCAAAGCGCGGCTGAAATTCTGGAAGCCTTTGCCGTATTTATCAACATCGGCCAATGAATAAAGTGTGCTCTCGGCTTTTTCGATCATCGCCTTGGCGGAATTTTCCACATCGCCATCATAGGCTTCGTTGACGATTTCAGTTCCGACAACAATCAGTTTGCGCCGCTGTGCCAGTTCATGAATGGTGCGGCCATATTCTTCGGCATTGATGATGGTGGTGGCGGAAGCCGCAAGCCGCGCAAGGTAAACCGGACCGCCAATTTCCTTGAGTGTGGCATCACCTTCAAAATAAGACTTCAATGTAACCGGGCTGGCCAGTTTGCCCATGCGGATCATGCTGGAGGCAGCCTCAAAAATCCGGGCATGCACAGGCTCGAAGAAGTGCTCGGCCATCAGAAATGAAGTCACCCGGTCACAGGCATCATTATTGCTGAGAATGGCACCCAACAGCGCCTGCTCGGCTTCCAGATTGTGGGGCGGCAAGCGATAGGCATCAGTGCCTGCTTCATTGTCTTGTGGTGTTTCAGTGGCGCGCAGGGGCGTGACGGTATTCATGATCGGGGTGCTATCAGCTACATTTTGAGATGTGGGAATCAAATCTGGTTTTTGAACGCTATCCACAGACTATCAGTTGTTTGGCAGTTTTTACCCTGCTTCACTTATTGCTTGTGTGGCATGGCAGCCCCTGTAAATCCACTTGGCTGCAAGAGGACGATCAATAGATGGACAATGCGCCGACCAAACCACAAGATGTTGTAACATCTGACTTTGTCAACGCCATGGCATCGGCAGCCATGGGGGTCAGTGTGGTGACAACCAATGGTCCGGCAGGTCGATTGGGCTTGACAGTCAGCGCCTGGTCGTCGGTTTCCGCCGAACCACCGATAGTTCTGGTCTGCATCAACCGGAAAAACCCCATCGTGGAAGCCATCACCCGGCACCGGGCTTTTGTTGTCAATGCCCTGGATGTCAACCATGTTGAACTCGCCCGGATTTTTTCTGGCCATCCCAAAACTGGTGAACCTTATCACTTTGCCGATCAGGACTGGACCCAATCACCATCCGGCGAAGTTCTGCTGCAAGGCGCATCGGCCACATTTTCCTGCAATCTGGAATCCCATGTCGACATCGGCACCCATCGCGTTTTCATGGGCCGTGTCCATGCCGTGTCCAAAAACACCGCAACACCGCTGATTTATCACAACCGGACTTTCGGGCGATTTGATCCATTGACATAAGTTGGCGCAAGCCTTGATCAACCGATGGCAGGCTGGATTTTTTGTGCGACCTGCCCTAACTCCCTTTGCCATGCATATGATCCCGCCAGACCTCGCCGGTGCCGTATTGTCGATTGACCTCGGTGCCTTGCAAAGCAACTATCGCACTCTCGCAAAAAAAGCGGGAAAAGCGGAAACTGGCGCGGCGATCAAGGGCAATGCCTACGGCCTTGGATTGGCGCCCGTGGCGAAGGCTTTGTGGGATGCGGGTTGCAAAACATATTTCGTGGCCCGCCCCAAAGAAGGCGAAGAACTGCGTGGCCTGTTACTTGAAGCCACGATCTACGTGCTCGACGGATTGTTTCCGGGCCAGGCCGAATTTTATGCGCAAAACAGACTGCGCCCAGCCCTTATTGCGATTGACGAAGCCCGGGAATGGGCGGCCTTCGGGCGGCGCTTTGGCCATGCCCTGCCTTGCGCCTTGCATGTCGATACGGGCATCAACCGCTTGGGGCTCAGCATGGCTGATTTTCATGCCCTCACACTGGATAAATTCTTGATGGCGGGCCTCAATGTGTCATTGCTGATGAGCCATCTTGCCTGTGCCGATTCACCTGGTCATCCCCTGAATGAAAAGCAGCGCGAAAGATTCGGTGTTGTGCGATCAGTCCTTCCCAATGTTCCGGCAAGTTTGGCAAATTCTTCCGGCATCTATCTCGGCAAGGCCTACGCCCATGATCTGGTGCGGCCCGGCATTGCGCTTTACGGGGGCAATCCCATTGCACCGAAGAAAAACCCCATGAAAGCTGTGGCCATATTGGAAGGCACGGTGCTGCAAGTGCGCGAAGTTAAAAAGGGCGAAACCGTCGGTTACTCCGCAACCTGGAAAGCCCCGCGTGACAGCCGCATCGCCATTTTGGGTGCCGGCTACAAAGACGGTGTGCCGCGGCAATTGTCGTCGCGCCAAAAAGCTGGACCCGCCCAGGTGTTTGTCGGTGGCAAGCGTTGTCCGATTGTCGGTCGGGTTTCCATGGACATGATGGGGATTGACGTGACCGACGTAAAGCCTTCGCTGATCAGCAAGGGATCGCGGGCTGAAATATTGGGACAACGCATTCCCATTGATGAAGTTGCTGGCTGGGTCGGCACAATCTCTTATGAACTTCTCACCAGGTTGGGAAGCCGCTATGCCAGAGTCTATTCGTCTGGAGAATCATGAACGTCCTCGCCACAATCGGTCGCCTTGTGCTGGAATTTCTTGCGGAGACAGGGCGCATTGCCTTGTTTGCAAAGGACGGCCTGTGGCTTGGACTTTCGCCGCGCTATTATTGGGGACAGTTCTTGAGCCAGTTCTGGCGCATCGGTTACACATCGCTGCCTGTTGTGGCCCTTACGGCTTTTTTTACAGGCGGTGCCTTGGCCTTGCAAATCTATCTCGGGTCATCGCGTTTTAACGCCGAAAGCCTTGTGGCTTCGATTGTTGCACTGGGCATTACCCGGGAGTTAGGTCCGGTTCTGGCAGGCCTCATGGTTTCGGGCCGTGTAGGGGCATCGATAGCGGCCGAACTTGGAACCATGCGGGTGACAGAGCAGATTGATGCACTGGTGACGCTTTCAACCAACCCGTTCAAATATCTGGTGGGTCCGCGGTTGCTGGCCGCTGTCATCTCCCTGCCCTTGCTGGTTGCTGTTGGCGATACCATTGGCATCATGGGCGGTTATCTGGTTGGCACCAGATCTTTGGGCTTCAATGAATTCGCCTATATCAAAAACACCGCTGACTTCTTGCAGGCCTCCGACATCACATCGGGATTGATCAAGGCGGCAGTCTTCGGCTTCATCATCGCGCTGATGGGCTGCTATCACGGTTTCAATTCCAAG
>JANONM010000124.1:0-2885 GCA_031420855.1 Hyphomicrobiales bacterium | reverse complement strand
TGCGCAAACTCTATGATCGCGGAGTCATCTCATGGAAACAGCGGATACTGGTTGTTCTGCAAGAAACTGAACTTGCCAAAATTGCGCGTTTTGAAGACGGGCCAAAACAGTTGCGACCCTTCATTTAAGGCCGTGTGAATGACCCATCTTCAAGGGTTTTTGATCAGCGCTGGCGGCGCGGACTGCTTACCGAGGGCAACAGGGCTGCCAGCACCATGCCGACGCCCAGGCCCACTGCGCCTATGACAAAGGGATGCTCTTCCATTGTGGTGTAGAGCGACTGGCTGCGGGCCCGCAAATCAAGATTGCCCCGCAGGTCTGGCATGGCGCGGCCAGCCCTGGCACCGACTTTCGCAGCGCTGTCGTAGACGCTGGATACCGCATCTCGTCCCTGACGGTACAACTGGGTGCTGAGGCCGTCAGCCGACTTGGGCCGGGTTTTACTTTTGACCGTGGTGCGTGCCTGCACCTTGCGTTTCGCTGCGACAGCTTTTTTGGAGGTGCCGCCCTTCATGCTATCAGTGCTGTTCTGCATCGTTGATGTAGCCATTTTCGTCTCCTTTTGGGGTTGCACGGGGCAGGCGGTAGGACCGCATGACCCGGCGGGTTGCAGGCTTGGTTTGTAGTTCACGCCGTTTCAACTGCCGGGTTAAAAGCCACAGGCCCCCCACAGCAGCCAATATCGCCAACGGATTTTGTTTCGCTGCAGATTGAAACCGGTTGAGCAACGCAAAACCCGGGTCCAGTGCGCCCACCACATTGTCAAGCAGTACAACGGGTCGCACCTGATCGGCTGTGGTCTTGGCAGATTGAAAGAACGCTGCCCGACGACGGTCAGCTTCCGCACGTAACTTTACATTCGCTGTCATGGTTCTGGCCCCGGCGCTTTTGCGGCGATATTCCACCAGCGTTTCAGAACCGACAGCAGGCCGAATTGCTTTGTTGCAAGCGACCAGACGCGCCATCCCGCCAATGCCGCGATCGCCACAAGTGCCAGCCCCAACAGTCCGGCAGCATTGCCAAGCCCGCTGACATGCGGTGCCAAAAATGCCACCACAAAAACTGACAGCAAAATCACCGCAGTGAACAGGCAGCCAAATCCAACGGCCACGAGGGCCAGCATGACTGCCAGTCGCTTGCCGTCCGACGCCACTTCGGCTTGGGCAAATGCTGCCTCAGCCGCGATCCAGGCGCGCCCGTCACGCGCTAGCTGATGCAGCGATGCCATCATGGGTTCGTCTGCCAGCTTTTCACGCGGCATTCGCCCGCTCTTGCAACGTGTCTCGGCCATTGGCTCTGGCCTTGGCGGCAGCGCGCTTTTTGGGCACTGTTGTCTTGGCCGTTCCACTGCGGGCTGAATGCCTGCCGGATTTTTGTTTGGTGTCGCGCTGGCTCATTCCCTGGCCAATTCCCTGGCCAATTCCCTGGCCAATTTTATTGTGCGTCATCAGGCGGGTGAAACCAAATCCAACAGCCACGGCAAAAGCGGCCGTCGCCACCGGGTGACGCTTGGCGATATTCATGGCGTCTTCGACCATCTGCTCCATGCTGTTGTCGGAAACATAATCGGACAAGGATTCCATTTGTTCGGCCGCCGCATGGGCGTAAGTCTGGATATTGGGAATGTCTGTCAAGTCAGCGGCAAAATTGCGCGCGGCATCCGCAAGAGAGCCGATTTTTTCAGCACCCGCTTGCTGCCGATTGCGAAACAGGCTGCCTGCGATCCCCAGTATGTCGCCATAAAATGGGCTGGCCGAGGTTCCCCCCCTGCTCTGTCTCGATTTTGCGGCGGATGTTGGTTTGGTTGCACGACGTGAGGATTTACGAGCCATGGGGTGTTCCTTTTGACTGAGCATTGTTCTTTGGAGGCAACGTTTCGAACCGGGTTTGGTTCCATCCTTGCAAATGGAATTGGCAGTCTTTCTCTGTTATCGTGAATTGAGTACGGAATAAGTCCGGAACAATTTGCGTCGTCAATCGTTGGATACCGGGGTGATGTGAGTTCAGGAAAAACATGGTGGAGGAAACTGGTGGTAAAATTGTCAACAGGCCGGTGACGGCTCGGTTCAGGCAAGCAGATGCTGTCGAAAAGCATGAACGCTTGCGCCTGGCGCTGAGCGCTACGGGACTGGGCACGTGGGACCTGGACCTTGTCAACAACCGGCGCCATTGGTCTGATGAGACTCTGGCCATGCATGGTCTTCGACGCAAAGACGGCGAAGGCGAGGATCAACACATCGAACTGGACGATCATGTCATGCATCCCGAGGATCGTGAGCGGCTGAAAGGTTTGCATGATGAAATGCGAAATGGCCGGGACGACTATGCCTTTGAATATCGTACAACATTGCCTGACGGAGAAGAGCGCTGGATTGATGCCCGCGGCAAGGTGTTGGCGCGCAACAAGGACGGACCGACCCGCATCGTGGGTGTGAGTGCAGACATTACCCAGCGGAAACAACACCAGCTTCAGCAGGATTACAATGAAGTGCAATTTCGCGTTTTGGCGGATTCACTCCCGCAACTGGTGTGGATCGCAAACAAGCAAGGACAAGTGACCTACTATAATGCGCGCCGTGGTATCTATTTTCAGGACGGCAACGCAGACGCCGCCAATCGGCAATGGCAACCTCTTTTGCATGCAGATGACTTGGCCCCTACTACTGACGCATGGAAGCAGGCCATGGAAAGTGGTGGTGAGTATGAAGCGGGGCACCGGTTGAAAATGGCAGATGGCAGGTATCGCTGGCATTTGTCACGGGCAACACCTGTGCGGGGCCAGGATGGCACTGTTGTGAGCTGGTTTGGAACTGCAACCGACATTGAAGGGTTGAAGCAGGCAGAGTTCCACATTCAAGCCGGAGTGGAACGTTTGCAAATTGCAA